>JAKZUG010000183.1:0-2891 GCA_047516705.1 Candidatus Poribacteria bacterium
TAACTCCCGTTCAAGATTGCCTTGCACGAGAATCCCAATCCTGTCGGCGATCTCCTTCGCACGGAAGATGTCGTGCGTGGACATAAAAATAGATTTCCCTTCCCCCTTCAATTCACGGAGTAGATTCAGAAAATCGGCACCCCCCTTCGGATCCAAGCCCGAAGTCGGTTCATCAAGCAGGACGGCTTGGGCGTTCTTCATAATCGCAATGGCAATTCCCAAGCGTTGGCGCATTCCTTTCGAGAATGTCTTGACGCGTCGTGTAAATGCTTCCTCGGGTAAACCGACACGTCCAAGGGTTGCATCGAGCTCGGCGTTTGATACTTTCTTCCGTCCACCAAGTTTCGCGAAGAAAGACAGGTTTTGCCGTGCTGTAAAGTTGCGATAGAGTTCGACGTTCTCAGAGACGTAAGCAAGATGTTTCTTCGCCTCCAGTGGGAACTTCGGAATCTCAATATCACCTATCAATGCGGTGCCGCTTGTAGGTTCGATGAAGTTCAACAGCATAGAGATCGTCGTGCTTTTCCCCGCACCGTTTGCGCCGAGGACGACATAGATTTCGCCATCGTCCACCTTCAGGTTCAATTTATTGAGGGCTAAGACACTTTCGTTATAGACTTTCGTCAGGTCACGGGTTTCTAACATGGGTTTCTCCTCCGGTTATTCTTTTATCCGCACATAATCGTTTGT
Source organism: Candidatus Poribacteria bacterium (assembly GCA_047516705.1). Lineage (GTDB taxonomy): Bacteria > Poribacteria > WGA-4E > WGA-4E > WGA-3G > WGA-3G. The sequence continues at coordinate 691 of JAKZUG010000183.1, forward strand.
AAACTCAACTGTAGTAAAATATCCAATTACTTGGACATTGGGGTAGGCGGGGTTACAAACCCCGCCAGCTGGGGCGAAGCATCCTCTACTGTATGGCTGGCGAGGTTTCCTAACCTCGCCAGCGAGGGATGAAGCATTCTTTACATCATATATCGGAACGGGAGAACTTCAGGAACGCCACCGTCGTAAACGCTAAAGCAAAAAAACCGAGTAAGAACACATCCACTGCAGAGCGACGCAATGTGTCCGACAAAGCAGGTTCTGTCAGGGTCGGCGGCGGTGGGATTTTGTCTGTTTCGGATTCAGCAGAATCATTCGCCTGATTCATTATTTGTAGCACCTGCGCCAGTGCGTCGTCTGAAATTGTGCTGAAATACGTATCATCAAGTTGATCGTAGTACCGTTCACCCGTTTGAAAGTAGGTGTCTCTTTTTAACTTGCCTGTTTGTGTGAGGTTCATCGCAAAATAGGTGAGTGAGGACGTTGGTGCGATACGAGAAAGCATCTCTCCCACCTGCTCTTGCCGTTCCTTCTCACGTTGATAGTCCCTATCAATCTTGCCCGCTTGATTCTGGAATTCCAGCCGAAACTGTTCCTCAATCGGTCCTCTGAGTTTATCCAACCTTTTTTGCGTCTCTGGATCGTTTAGGGAAATATGGGCAGTCCCCCCGCTCTCAAAAGCTAGAGCCACTTTTTTATTGATCTTGTCTTGCTTATCTTTCGTCAGGTTATTGTGAAGTGCGGCTTTTTCCATATACACAGCCTGCTGTGTTCGCGTGGGGGCGACGAGTTTCGCGACTACAAACGCGCCCCGCGGCGCGATCAGCACCGCAAACACCCAAAACGTAAAAGCAACAATCAGTGCGGTCTTGGAGTTGTCGAGATAGGTTGAAATGACCACACCTATCGCAAAAAACACCGCAATATAGAGTAGCGAGATAAGCGTCAGACCGAGCACTGGCATAGCGATCTTGAGCTCACCAAGTGGAAACCCTTGCCAGACGATCAGGAGTAACCCCAAGAGGAAGGATACCAAAAAGGGAACAACGAACACAATGTATCCACCGATCAGCTTGCTCCACAAAAACACATCTCGCGGAAGCGGATTTGACAGGTTTATCCGGAGCGTGCCTGCCTCTCTCTCTCCGGCAACAGCATCAGACGTAAACAGAAGTGCGAGCAGGCTGAAAACAGTACCCACAATAAACAGGAAATCGAGGTTCCCGAGCGCATACGCCACGGATGCCTGAGAAATCCCTGCTGAACCTTGCCGAACGCCATTACGGGTCATCCCAAGATAGGTCGGTAGTGCCTCCTCCAAACCGTTTGCGAAGACGCTCAAAGGTGTAGGTTTGAGGAAGAACTTAGAGACCTCCACGTTTGGATCCTGTGCGTTCGGTGGATTCTCCTCCGCTTCTGTGCGTGTGCGTTTCACGGACTCCTGATAATCCGTTAAGTTCTGGCTATACCTGCGATAATTGATAGAAAGGGTGAGTGGGATGAGCAGCGCACACATCAGCAAGAGCGCGATGAACCGGACGCTGAGAATGTGATGCATAATCTCTTTTTGAATCAATGTCGTTAACATGGTAATTTCTCCTGTGTTTTTTACGTGAGTTCGGTTGCATCTCTTTTACCGAACTCACGTTATTGTAGATTGAAGTCAATTGAGGGATAATACGTCAGCGGACAACAATACCGATAGCTGCTGGAGTATGTCCTGTCCCTCTTCCGATTTCAGAAATTCTTCTCCGAGTTGCGCTTGGAGTTGCGACTGGAGTCGTTCCTTAATTTGACTTTTTACCTGAGGAATGGCTTGTTTGAGTATATCCATCCCCATCGGGGTTTTGAGAATGTCTTTTCCGAGTTGTGCCTCAATCTGAGAGATAATTTCTTTCTCCAAGGCACTCAGCAGTTTTGGCACGAATTTCTCCAAGACTATTTCTTCAGTCGCTTGTTTCAGTCTCTCTCTACCCGCTTGGGTCTTAAGAAACGCGTCTCCGTGTTGTTTACGTAAGCCATGCATAACGTCAGCTAACGCAGAGACTCCCATCTTATTACTATCATAGATGTCTCTTTGCGGACCGTTACGATAGAGTTTTCCGCTGAGACTTAGGTTGAGACGATGGTGTTCACAGCGAACGATAGGTATCATACCCCCTTCCTGTGTCCATAGCATTTGTTGACTGTCTTTCTCAGAA
>JAKZUG010000184.1:0-7322 GCA_047516705.1 Candidatus Poribacteria bacterium
AAACAGGCATCCGACTACTACGATGAAGAAAGTCGCGAACACTACACTCACTGGCACGATTTTGCCGAAAAACGACTCTTCGGAATTGAAGTCAACGACTCCATTGCTCGTGTTGCAAAGATGAACATGATCATCCATGATGATGGACATAGCAACGTTATCAGCAGTGATGCACTCATTGATTTTGATGTTCTTTGCAATCAACATGGCGGCTTTGAAAAAGAGAAATTCGATGCAATCCTTACCAATCCGCCCTTTGGTGCAGTTATCAAACAGACAGAATTACCGTATCTTGAAAATTACGAACTTGGCAAGGGAAATGCTTCTCAAAAAACAGAGATTCTGTTTCTCGAACGCTATTTCGATTTCCTCAAGTGGGAAACAGGAAAACTCGCGATTATCCTACCCGATGGGATTTTGACCAACTCCTCATTGCAATATGTCCGGGATTACATTGAACAGCACTTTCAAATCCTTACTGTTGTCTCACTGCCACAGATCGCTTTCTCGCATTACGGCGCGGGCGTTAAAACGTCCATTCTGTTCCTCCGGAAGTTTTCGGAACAGGAATATGAACGCTATCAAGCCGCCATCAATCAAATTACTAAAAAGAACGAGACGATCTATATACCTCAGATTGAAGCACTTGAAGATGAACGCCAGACTATTATCGCAAAAGGCTCTCCAGCACAAGTTGATGCAACAGAAACTTATAGGCAGCAATTCATCGCGATTTTGGACGGTATTGATGCCTTAAATCAGAAACTTGACAAAACCCCAACCAAAAAAGTTCAAACCCTCAGTGCCTTTTTCTTCCCAGAAATTGAGTCCACACCTACCACAGAATTGAGTGTGTAAAGTTTTTGTCACGGTTTCCTTAATTTTTTGATAGGACCGGTTTGTTTACATAGCACTCCGCTGGAGTGCGAGAGAAGGCCCCCGTCTTTTTCTATAGACATATCACGCCGCTGGCGTGAAGAAGCCTTTATCTGTAAAGATACCTCTTTGCTCCAGCGGAGCAATATGTCTATAGAAATCAACATTGTTCATAGATGCACTCCAGCGGAGTGCTATGTATGTTGACGAGGGGGCTGTCGGAGTAAAACCGCCTCTATAAAGGAACGCTGCCAAAATATTTACACACCCACCTATCGGGGCGATATTTTGGGAAGATTAGATCCAAGTGCTTATCGGCTATTGAGAACGAACAGTATTAATGCTATTAAATCATCTAAGTATCAATGGATAAGTTTGAAAGATGCTGTGGAGTTTAGAAAAGAAATAGTCAGCGATTCTTCTGGATTACCCTACGTGGGGTTAGAAAACATTCAGTCAAATACAGGTTTTTATGTTCCCTCAACTGAAGAGAAAGAATCGTTTAATAGTGCCCTCAAGTTTGAAGTTGGAGATGTTCTATTTCCAAAGTTAAGACCATATTTGAATAAAGTTCATTTTGCCCAATTTAAGGGCGTTTGTTCAACTGAGTTTCACGTCCTAAAAGGGAAAGATCTGAATAACCTGTATTTGTTTACTTTTTTGAGCTCGAAGTTGGTACTTAATCAAACCACGTGTTTAATGACAGGCAATACTTTGCCAAGACTACAGACCCAAGACGTTCAAAGGTTACCGATTCTACTTCCTCCGCCCAACATCCAAAACCATATCGCTAGCTTTATGCGATCCGCCTATGCACAGAAAAAGCAGAAAGAACAAGAGGCAGACGCGTTTTTGGATTCAATTGATGATTATGTGCTGGCAGAGTTGGGGATTAAGATGCCGGAGGTTGAGGAAAAGAAGTGCTTTGTAGTTTACGCCAATGAAACGGTGGATAGACGGGTTGATTCGTACTACTACCAATCCAAATCAGAAATGTTGACCAAATTGTGGAGAATGTGCAGTTTGATGTTTTCAATTTGGGTGCCTTGATAAGTGAGATTTCTAGCGGAGCTACACCAAAGGTTGATGAAAACTATTACACGGATTCGTCTGCTGGAGTACCGTTTTTAAGGGTACAAAATGTTACGAATCACGGAATTGATTTGAGTGATGCAAAATTTATCACACGGGAAGTTCATAACGGCATGCTTAAACGTTCACTACTTAAAAAAGATGATCTGGTATTTACGATAACAGGGCGAATAGGAAGTGTAGCGGTTGTACCAGATAACTTTGAAGGAAATATAAATCAGCATTCTGTTCGATTCCATCTCAAAGAGCGAATTACAAACATTACCATCAATCCTTTTTACGTTGCGGCTTTTCTTAACTCCGAACTTGGTAAATCTTTAGCAATTAGAGAAGTGACGGGTGGAACCCGCCCCGCTCTGGACTATAAAACTCTTAAATCCCTCAAAATCATTCTTCCACCAATTGAGATTCAAAATGAAATCGTCGTAGAGATTAAACGCCACCTTGCGAAAGTAGCGGAATTAAGGCACGAAGCCGATGCTATTGTGGAGGCAGCAAAAGAGAGAGTTGAGCGAATGCTATTAGCGAAAGAACAGGATTAATTATGAAAAACCGATGTAAAGTCAGTGGATATTTTATTGTATTTCACTGAAAATTAATGGTATAATCCTTATTATTTATTTCAAAGGAGAAAACAAATGCGACAGAACTACACTGCTGTCATCCAACAGAGCGACGGTTGGTGGATCGGGTGGGTTCAAGAAATTCCGGGTGTCAATTGCCAAGAACGCACCAGAGATGAATTGCTGGCTACCTTGGAAATCACGCTTCGCGAAACGATAGAATACAATCGGGAAGAAGCTATCCGAGCAGCAAAAAACCAACATGAGAAAGTTACCATCCAAATTTAGCCGGTACGGAAAAACTGGATTTGTTCTTGTTTCACGTCCATGAGACTAAGAGTACTAATTAAACACCTCAGAACGCACGGTTGCTATTTTATTCGAGAAGGTGGACGACACTCGCGGTGGGGAAATTCGGTAGAGGGTATCAAAACCTCAACTTCCGTGCCGCGGCATAACGAGATTTCTGAGTCGCTTGTCACGAAAATCTGCAAAGATTTAAAAATCCCGCGCCCATAATACCTAAACAATCGCCAGCCTTGGCGTTTTCCATCATTTTTTACCTGTGAAAATCGGTTGCATGTAAGTCTTTAGGTCATCTGAGCGTTTGAGCCAGTTCTGAAGGTGGTCAGCGTATTTCTCTGGATTCTCTTTTACCAGCGATTTAAAAACCTCACGTTTTTGGGCATCAAACTCAAGGAATACCTTCCATGCGTAGTCTGGGTTCTGAGAACGTTTTACTTCAAAGTCTGCATTGAACGTTCTGATAGCGTCCGCGGTGCCGTCACCCCACATGCCATCCGCTTCAACACCTACGAGTTTCTGTACCTCCTTTACCGCCTCCCGCCCAGCGAGTGTAACAAAATCGGCGTAAATCAGTTGGAGTGCGGGGTGGATGTCCCACGCGTGCCACCTGTGGAGAGCGTCGTAATAATAGCGTTTGATAATCGTGATATCGGCTTTCGGATCTTTTAGTGGATTGAGTTCTGGGTTACCCGCAAGTTCCCGGACATACCTTGGCAGGTGGCGGATATCGCCTTGTTTGCTGCGCCATATCTCCCATTTTTTCTGGGTGATACCGGCATAATTGTTGGCATCGTTGACACTCTCATCATGTGCGATTATGAACACAAGCGCGTGATCGTGGTCAATCGGCATGCCGCGGAAGGTTGTCAATATGGCGTAAACCGCAAAAAAGGAGCAAACCACGATAATGGGTTTAGTCATTATTGTTCTCCTAATCGTAGAGATATGGGTAGGCGGGGTTACATGAAGGTAAAAAAATAATTCGGTATTCTCCTAACGATGCCGGTGCGGTTGGGAAACCGCACCTACCGGGTTTGGGAAACAGCGGAATGGAACTGTCACAGTTGGGTGTCTGGCACGCTTGCGTATCTTCTAAAGCGCGGCAGCACCGATTAAATCCGGGCAGCGATTAATTCGGACGATACACCTGGCGGATTTTGAACAGGCGGTGTAAATGAGGGCTGTGGCACAACTTCACCAGATTCCCGTAGCCCTTCGATATGAAACTCAATAGCTTCGGCGATCAATGTCCGTACTTCTTCTAACGTCTCACCAACAACGCCGCATCCTGGGAGATCTGGGGCATAAGCACCGTAATTGTTCTCGCCTTTTTCAAAAATAACGACGTATTCCATAAGGTTTTCCCCTCAATTCTTGAGATCGGCTTGCTTCAGAATGTTGTTAAGTGTCCCTTTAGGGACCTCTTCATTCGGTTTCCCAGCAATCGTCACGACTCCGGACTTTGTTGGATGTTTAAACTGCTTATGACTACCTTTTGTTCGGTCGTGATACCACCCATCATCTTCAATCATTTTAACGATCTGTCTAAACTTCATAATAGGTGTTTGCCAGATTTTTTTAGGGCTGTGCCCGTAAATTATGTTCCCAAGTTTTGGCGTTTTGGAAAGCAGATGGGTCTTCTGCTTCGTAGCAGTACCACCCTAAACTGGTTCATCATATTATACCACAGATGCCTTGATAACGCAATCTGTTTTGTGATGTTTTCAAGAGAATCGCGAGCACAGCTCGCTCCTACAGAAGCGGGTGTCGGATTTGGAGATCTATCCTGTTTTTACTTATCAGAATTCGGGTTATAATACGGTAATTTTCTAACGATGCCGGCGCGGTTCCAAACCACGCCTACCGGGCTTGGGGATTACCGATTTAAATACTTAAACCTCATCAAACCTCGCCAGCGAAAGAGCGTGCGTAAGTCCTATATAATTTACCGATGGAAGCGGCGTTCCAATTCATCGCGCCCCATTTCGACGATGATCGGACGGGAATGCGGACAATTGAACGGGAGTTTCGCCTGAGATAACTCCTTGATGAGATTCATCATCTCCTTGGTATCCAATGTATCCCCTGCTTTAACAGCGGATTTGCATGCGAGTGTAATCAAGGCGTTATCAATGGCTTCAGGGAGTTGCACCTCGGTATGTGGTGCTTCAGGGAGTTTGTCGAGTAGGTCTGTGATGGTCTGTGCGGCGACGCGGGTTGGTAGTGGCGACGGAATCGCCCGAATCAGGACAGTGTTCCCGCCGAATTCCTCCAAATCGAAGCCGAGTTTCTCGAAGATGTCACCGTGAATTTTCAAGGTGCCGAGTTGTTGCGGTGTGACTTCGAGAGTAACCGGCAGTAGCAACCCCTGCACAGGAATCCCATCGGCTTGCATCTGGTTGACGAAGCGTTCATACAGCACACGCTCGGCGGCGACGTGCTGGTCGATGAAGAAGATTTTATCCATCGCCTCAGCAACGATATAAGTTTTAAAGAGGTTCGTCTTGAGTTGGACATTCTCAAAGTCAAGTAGACTGAGATGGACGCCATTAGGGATCTCCTGCCTCGGTGGTTGCACGACAATTTCAGTAGACGTGGATGGGGCTTGCACCTCCGAGGTGTCGATGGTTTCAGGCGCATGTTCGGTGTCTTCTGTTTCTTGTTTCGGGACATGCGGTGTTTCCGTTCGCTGCGTCCGTGCTACAGGCGTTGTGGCGCGTTGCCCCCGTGCAGTAGGTATGTGGCGTGGCGTGGAAACCCGTTGCGGTAGGCTGGTATCACGGGTTTCAGTGTCTTCTTCGGATTGCGTCGGTTCGGCGGGTGTTTCGATTTTGGGGATATACTTGGCTTTATGGACAGCGTTACGGAGTATCCGGACGATGCCGCTATAAATCGTCCGTTCGTTGCGAAACCGCACCTCAATTTTGGCAGGATGCACATTGACATCGACTGTCTCCGGTTCCAACGTTAGGAAAAGCAGCGCGACCGGCTGCCGCCCCTTGGCTACCATAGCGTCAAGTGCCTCTGTGAGTGCAGCACCGATAATCCGACTGCGGATCGGTCGCTGATTGAGAAAAAAGAGTTGATACTCACGATTCGGTTTTGTAAATTCGGGTTTTCCGAGCAAACCGTATATCTTTAGGTCGGGTAGCTCCTCTGTGAATTCGATGAGGTTTTCAGCGAATTCTTTGCCGTAGAGCAGATGTATCCGCTCCAGATGCGAATCGCAGGCACGGACATCAAGAATAGATCTGCCGTTGTGCGTCAGCAAAAAATGGATGTTCGGATGCGCGAGTGCCGCCCACGTTACCTGATTCGTGACATGGTTCATCTCGGTAGTATCGGTTTTGAGGAATTTCAGGCGTGCGGGGACATTGTAAAAGAGGTTGTTAATCGACATGTGGGTGCCGGGAGAGCATCCACTCTCTTGTACGGAACGGAAGACCCCACCATCAACGCTAACCTTTGTCCCCTCAAGCGCGTCGGCGGTGCGGGTGAGGAGTTCAAATTGTGAGACTGAAGTAATACTTGCTAACGCTTCGCCGCGGAACCCAAAAGTTTGAATACACTCAAGGTCTTCAATACGGTTCATCTTGCTCGTTGCGTGGCGTTCCAAGGCGAGGAGCGCATCCTCACGTTCCATGCCAACACCGTTATCAGAGACATGGATGAGACGTTTGCCGCCTGCCCGGATTTCGACGCGGATCGAGGTGCTTTCTGCGTCCACAGCGTTTTCGATCAGCTCTTTGATGACCGAAGCGGGACGTTCAACGACTTCCCCCGCGGCGATCTTATTGGCAACATCTGCAGAAAGTATCTTAATCTTTCCCATATTTTTAATTATAGGGTTACTGCTCGGTTTTTTCCGCCCCTCCCCAGTAACGGGTGGGGACCCCTATCAAAAACCGGTTCTCGCTTAGATCTGCGTCCATTTGGAGGAATTGCGTTTTTTATCTTTCGCAATTCGAGGATAACGAGGTTCTAACCCCACTCCATATTTATTGCACGTTTTGGTATAAGTAACAGTTGCATGAATGCGTCTGTGTGAAATTCGTCTCGTCTGGGTATGTGTCCTTACATATAGACATGACTTCTGGACATCGTGGATGAAAATAACAGCCAGAGGGTCGATTGATGGGTGAAGGCACGTCACCTTCTAACCGAATCTTTTCAACACCGGTCTGCGGATCCATCTTCGGGACAGCAGAAAGGAGTGCACGCGTATACGGATGCTTAGGCGAATCGAAAATTTCCTCTGTTGTCCCGCGCTCAACGATTCTACCGAGATACATCACCGCCACCTCATCCGCAAAGTACTCGACGACAGAAAGATTGTGCGTGATGAAGAGATAGGTGAGATTGAAATCGGTCTGTAGTGATTTTAGCAGATTCAATATTTGCGCTTGCACAGACACATCCAGTGCACTCGTAGCCTCGTCACAGACGATGAACTCCGGATCAACTGCGAGACAGCGTGCGATACCG
>JAKZUG010000185.1:0-9078 GCA_047516705.1 Candidatus Poribacteria bacterium
CCCCGGAACACGTGATCAAAACCTTGTTCTGCATGTTCTACATATTTGCTATGGTCACCAGAATTTTCACCAGCAATTCCAGAGAACGGCGAACAGATCCAAAGAACGATAACAATTTTTAACCAGTGTCGCATTCGGTCATCCTAAAATAGGGCTTACGCAAATTTTGTGTCATACAGTCAAGGTGTCAAAACCGGTTGACAGAAGAAGTTATTTTAAATGTTAACCCTAATACCAAAAAAAGTCAAGTTTTTCGTAGTGTAAAAGATGCGCCAATGCTATACTGTGCAGAAATTATCAAATCATAAAATAGAGGAATCAAAACAAGAATGCGACAAGTTACAATCTATCGAGAGCCGGGCCGTTATGCGGGCTGGCCAGCGAATTATGGCATCTGGGGATGGGATAACGAGATCGTTGTCGGATTTACCGTCGGGTATCACAAGTCGGATGCGGGTTTCCATCGCCGCGACCGGGATAAACCCTTTACGGGGATGCAAGCGCGAAGTTTAGATGGCGGTGAGACATGGAGCGTCTCGGAAACACCGTGTCGTCTACCGGCAAGGGGCACACTATCTGCAAACGAACATGTAGAAGAACAGCACAGACTGGAAGCGGACGTTTCGTTTGAGACACCGGATCGTGTTGATTTTACCCATCCAGATTTTGCGATGATGTGCAGCAGATCCGGGCTGAGAACCGGAGCATACTCATGGTTTTATACCTCTATAGATCGGTGCAAAAGTTGGGAGGGGCCGTTTAAACTTCCGATGTTCGACTATACCGGCATTGCAGCGCGTACGGATTATCTTGTCTCAAGTGCAGATGAATGCCTGCTGTTCCTTACCGCATCAAAAGCGAACGGTGAAGAGGGTTTGATATTCTGTGCGAATACAACCGATGGCAGTGCGTCATTTTCGCTGCTCTCCCAGATTGGACCGGAACCTGAAGGATTCGCGATTATGCCAGCGAGCGTTCGGTTATCGGATTCAAAGATATTAGTCGCAGTTCGGTGCCGCGGCCAAGGTGACGATTCACGTTCAGACTGGCAAGAGCGGCAAAACTGGATTGATCTCTATGGCTCAGATGATAACGGTCAAACGTGGGATTATATGAATAGACCCGTGGAAAACACCGGACGTGGTGGGAATCCGCCCACGCTAACTCACCTTCACGACGGTAGGCTGTGTCTTATCTACGGCTATCGGGATGCCCCGCATCGGATATGCGCGAAGTTGAGCAGTGATGCTGGAAAGACTTGGGGTGAGGAAATCGTCTTACGCGATAATGGAGGCGACCCCGACATCGGGTATCCACGCACGATCCAACGTCCTGACGGGACTGTGGTAACAGCATACTATTTTGATGAAGAGCCGGATGGTGAACGATTCATTGAGGCGACCTTGTGGAAACCGTAGTGATTTAGAACACAATCACTTGACTCTTGAACGCAGATCGAAGCAGATGAGGCTATCTTTGCCACGGATATAGAGGTAACCGTTCGCGAGCACAGGGGCTGCCCAAGCGGGGTGTTTGATTAACTGCCTACCGTTTTTGTCTTTCGGCATAACTTGTGAAATCACCTCTAATTTCTCTGGCGTACATTTGAGCAACATCAGATGTCCGTATTCACCGAGATAGATAAAATGGTCGTTCACCCAAAGCAGTGAGGCGCGTTCATCGACGCGTTGCGCCCACGTGACTTTACCTGTTTTGAGTTCGACGCAACGGAGTTCTGCACCGTTGGGACTTTGTCCGCTACAGGCGTAGAGGTAGCCCTCATGGTGGATTGCGGTGTTCCAGTGCAACTCCATCGACTTGTTCCGGCGCGAAGCACGATCTTTCCAAATGACCTCGTAGCCTCCCGGATGTACCTTGATAACTGAACTGCCAATGCCGTATGATTCGCTAATAAAGACGAAATCGTCGGCAACAACGGGACTCGAAGCGTTGACAGATTCAATCTTAGGGTGCCGCCACGGGTAGTGGAAGTCAATTGCTCCTGATGTCGGTTCAAAGCCGACGAGTCCACCGCGTAGGAACGCGAAGCCCCAACGTCTATCGTCAATGGTTGTAAAGACAGGACTCGCATAACTCGCGAGTTCATCTGCGATTTGATAGACGACCTCACCGGTGTGCTTGTTAAAGGCGACAATACCACTTCCGTTTGTGTCTGGTCTACCGTTTGCCTCCCAAATGTCGTCTGGACTGCCCGGTGGCGAGCCGCCAATCTGAACGATGAGCAGCTCGCCTTCAACCGCGGGTGCTGAAGCGACACCGAAAAAGTTTTGGACGACGTGAAACTTCGCCATAGTGTCAACTTTCCACAAACCTTTACCGTCTGAGACGCGAACACAATGTAGCATCCCGTCTGCCCCGAAGATGTAGACACGGTCTTTGTCAACGACCGGGCAGCACCGCGGTCCGTTGTTGTAGCCGTACATATCCTCATAATCTGTCAGGTATTCAAACCGCCAAAGTTCACTGCCAGTTGTACTTTCCAAGCAGGTGAGACGCGCCATATTACCGTGACGTGCGAAGATAAATAATCGACCATTTGCGACGGTGGGTGCCCCATAACTGGTGCCGATCTGCTTATGCCAGACGACCGGTGGCCCCGTTTTTCCCCATAGTGTGATGTCTATCTTTTCCTGCGACTTGCCATTTCGTTCTGGACCGAGGAAATCGTTCCAGTCAGAAGCTCGCGTATCCGCGAGCATTGTCAAAGAAAGACTCAGTAGGAGTAAGAGGACGCGTGCGAATGTCCTCACGCAGCGACCTCCTCATTGGCGCGTTTCACCAGGGCGTTCATGTAGGCGATCGTGTATGCTGTGCCGACGCGGTGGTCACCTGCCATACTCGGGATGTGATCTGGAATCAGCACGCCGTTGAAATCCACTTCTCGAAGGGATTTTGCTACTTGATACATATCCTGATAGCCGTTGTCAACGAAGGTCTCGACGAAGTGGGGGAGCGGTTGATCGACATTGCGGAAATGGACCTTGAAGATCTTGTTCCGTTCGCCGAAATAGCGGATGGACTCAATCACATCTTTGCCCATGAGTTCGCCGCCTTCTAACCAGCAACCGACACAGAAGCACATCCCAACATTCGGGCTATCGGCGATTTCGAGTGCACGTTTGTAACCTTCAAAACTACTGAAGATACATCTCGGAATTCCAGCGAGATGCACTGCGGGTGGGTCATCTGGGTGAATACCAATCATCACACCGGCTTCCTCAGCGACGGGTGCAGCCTGTTTGATGAAGTATGTGTAATTGTCCCAGAGTTCGTCCTCACTGTATTCTCGCCCGTGTGAGAGTGGCATCCCGTATTTTTTACCACCCCAGTGTCCCACATCAGCAGCAGCAAGGTTGAATCCCCTTGCACCTGCGCCGCCACGGGTGGTCTCGCGTTCGGTACTCCAGATACCGTTGCCCATGTGTGCGTATGTTGTATACGGGATCCCTGCTCTACCGAGATCACGAATGTACCGCTTATACTGTTCAACTTTTGCGTCGCGGTTCTCTAAGTTAAGCACAATCCCGTCTTGGTTGTGGACATCGCCGTTGCCAAACCCGTAAATCTTGAGTCCTGCGTTCTCGAAAATCTCGCGGCGGCTCATGAAATAGTCATAATTAGCATTTTCGCCGTTCGTCCAGAGGACGACATATTCAACATCCATCTGCTTGGCAAACTGCAAGTCTGCCTCGCTGGGTTCCGGCGACATCTGTGCAGTAACTTTCATCCCGGGTTCAATGTTTTTCAGTGGACTTTGATTTGCCATTTTGTGCCTCCGTTTGTTGACGATGGACGGTAGTCGGGCTACTCGTCATCGCCTGCTTCTGTTTTGAGTCGATATAACTCTTTCGTCAATTCAGTGACAATATCTGCGTACGCCGGATCGTCGTAGACGCTGCACATCTCATTGGGGTCTTTCTCCAGATCAAAAAGTTCCCATTCCGGTGCTTTCGGTTCATCAATGGATCCGGTTGTGCCGAGTGCCTCGCCATAGTAATAGATGAGTTTATAGCGATGTGTTCGTACCCCATAATGCGCAGGGACATAGTGATGTGAGAGATGCATCCAGTAACGGTAGTACATTGAGGTTTGCCAATCGTCAGGTGTTTCCCCATTGAGGATTGGCCGTAGACTCGTGCCTTGCATGTCGTCAGGAATTGGTAGTCCTGCGTAGTCGAGCCAAGTCTCTGCGAAATCTATGTTTAAGGACATGGCATCGGACGAGCTGCCGGGTTGGATCTCGCGCGGATAGCGGACAAGGAAAGGCATCCGTAACGATTCTTCGTACATGAACCGCTTGTCATACCAACCGTGATCGCCTAAGAAGGATCCTTGGTCAGAGGTGTAGATCACGAGCGTGTCATCTGCGATGCCGTCTTCATCGAGATAGTCAAGCACCCGTCCGACATTGTCGTCAATTGAGGCGACGCAGCGAAGATATTCCTTGATATATCGCTGATAATTCCAGTTTGCCATCTCTTCCTCTGACAATCCTTCGGGCGGTGGACCGAGTGTATCAATCTTGAGATCCCTTTCGGTCATGTGGCCGAAGACGCGCATCTTCGCTTCCTTTGCGGCGTTTGAACGGTTCGCGTAGTCGTCGAAAAAGTTGTCCGGCATCGGAACATCCCCGTCCTCAAACATGTCGGCGTGTTTCTCGTCGGAATCCCATGGACGGTGAGGTGCTTTGTGGTGACACATCATGAAGAAAGGTCGTTCTCTGTCGCGATTCTGGAGCCATTCCAACGAGAAATCGGTGATGATGTCGGTGGTATAACCTTTGTGGGTTTTCCTACCGTCGGGTTCAATCATGACCGGATCGTGGTAGAGTCCTTGTCCGGGCAGCACGTTCCAATAGTCAAATCCAGTTGGGTCGGCATTACCGCCGTGTCCGAGGTGCCATTTGCCGACCATCGAGGTTTGATAGCCATCGGCTTGGAGCATTTTCGCGACGCTCGGTCTTCTGCCATCAAAATGATCACCCAATGTCTTGACACCGTTGAGGTGGCTGTGTTTACCGGTCAGAATATTCGCACGGCTCGGTGTGCAGATGGAGTTGACACAGAAACAGTTATGGAGAATCATGCCGCCGTCTGCAATACGATCGAGATTCGGTGTTTGATTAATCCGACTTCCATAACTGCTGATAGCGTGTGAAGCGTGGTCATCGGACATAATGAATAGAATATTAGGCCTGCTCAATTGTTGCTCCTTTAAGTTTACAATTTTCCATATCATACCCTATTTTCTTAACAGAAGTCAATCTTTTTTACCAATCAGCAGTCAGCGGTCAGCAGTCAGCGAGTGTCGCGACAAGGAGGTCGCTCCTAGAAAAAACGCCCGTGAGCGGGAGATCGAAATTACCCGGAACTGAATGGCTCTGTTTTATTAAACAGTCCCCTTTGCTTCAGGCAAGTTGACAAAACAAAACGCACCAGAAATCCGTCTGGTGGGTTCGGGAACGGCAGTATCTGTGGGTTATGATGGCTCTTATGTGCAGTGGTTATCCCACATTTATTGCTGGCGGCACCTCGGCGAGCGTGTAGCCTGGCACTTTCGCTTCGGTTTGTCGTTGCCACCATTTCGTCCAGACTTGCCCCTCTTTAGCAATGCCTTTTACAGTCCCTCTCGCCTCTTGGTAACTGGAGATCAGAGCCGTTATTGCCACAAAAAGGATCGGCATAGAACTTCCAACTTCACCGAACAGCAAAATAACAATAGAAAACCAGCAAATAAAATGAATCATAAAGAGCATCGGGTTGAGTAGTATCGATAATATTGCCTTTTGTGCTTTCCTGAAATAAGAATCCGCTTGTATGTTTTCCAGTGGTGGTGGTTCCTCAAAAGTGTCTCCGTGCCGTATCGTTTCCTGTTGCCGATGATACCACTGCATCCACACTTGCTGAGTTTTGGCAATGCCTTTTAGGTTGCCCCTTGCTTCTCGGTAACTGATGATGAAAATAATAGCAGCAATCCAAGGAATGAAGTGTCCAAAGTAACCTATTAGGTCAAATATTTCCAAAATGTCTTCAGGCGTGTCTTCTGGTCGGAGTGTCATAAAGAATAGAAGTGCAAACGCGGTAATCCAGCACGCAAGGTGAACGATAAGTGGTCTCAGGTTATTACGCACCATGAAGTTCAGAGTTTCTGGGACTTCTCCTGAATTAGAATAGGCTCGCACTTTTTCCGATGACGGAGGTTCTTTAAGAGTGTCACCCCGTCCAATCGCTCTAATTTGCTGGTAGTACCACTTCGTCCAGATGTGTCTTTCCATTGCCGCTCTCTTTAGGTTTCCTCTCGCCTCTCGGTAACTCAGTA
This sequence comes from Candidatus Poribacteria bacterium, assembly GCA_047516705.1. GTDB lineage: Bacteria > Poribacteria > WGA-4E > WGA-4E > WGA-3G > WGA-3G. The sequence continues at coordinate 6,340 of JAKZUG010000185.1, forward strand.
TGAGCGTGAATATAACGGCGGGTATAACGATTCCGGGAAGCCAGCGTATGAAATCACTTGTGTCAGATGGTATGGGAAATGCCAGCAGCGTAAAAACAAAAATCCAACACACGAGGTGACCAATTAGGAGTGTCAGGTTCCGAAGTATGAATAGCACCGTTTTTCGTGCGGATATGAAGTAGGATCCGCCAAGTATATGTTCTGATAATGGCGGTGTCTCATAAGTGCCTTCTTGTGCTTTCACTACCTGTTACCGGTCATACCACTGCATCCAGCCTTTCTGCTCTGTAGCAATACCTTTTAGCATGCTCCTCGTCTCTCGGTAACCAAATATGAGAGCAGGCGGAATCGCTATCGGCCAGGTGTTATATGCGAAATCCCGGACGATTTCTTCAATGATGATCGAAAGGGCTGTAACTAATTTCCAGATAGACCTAGGCAAATTCTCAAAAGTCCCTTCTGCTGCCTCAGTCGCATCTGGCAATGTGCCGTGTGTGAATGGGTCGTCTGATATGGTGATTAAAGCAGACAGCAAAACCCAGCATAGAAGAAAATAAATGATAAAGGGCATCGGGTTCCAAAGCATAAATAACAGCGTTTTTTTGGCTTTCATGATATATCCTCCCTCACATACGAGATTTTTCCATGAAAATCTTGTTGTCACAACGGTCAAGAAATGTCTAACGATAGTGGTCGTGCAGCGAGGGTGTAACCTTGTGCTGTCGTGTTAATTTGGCGTTGATACCATTTTGTCCAGACTTGTCTTTCTTTAGCAATGCCTTTTACAGTCCCCCTCATTTCTTGATAACTGGTGAGAAATGCAAGTATCGCAGAGAATATAGCAGCTGGTGGCACAATCTCCACGAAATTGCGCGCTATCTCAGGAACACCAGACCAACTTACTACAACGAAGAATAAAACAAAGGCAGAAAACCAGCATGTGAAATGAAGGATAAAGAGTAGGGGATTGCGGATCAAACCTAAAAATGTTCTTTGTGCTTTCCTGAAATAGGAGTTGACTTGTGTCTTTTCTAATACCGATGGTGGTTCCTCAAGCGTGTCCCTGCCTTTTACCACTTCCTGCTGCCGATCGTACCACTGCATCCACGTCTGTCGTTCTTTGGCAATACCTTTTAAGTTGCCTTTCGCCTCTCGATAACTGATAATGAATGCTGGGATGACGATAAAAATCCAACCTTCATCTCTCATCACCTCTTTGATAATTTCATCAAAAATAATGGAAACGATTATGGCAAAATTCTCAAGGGACCCTGGAAGATTATCCAGTGAAGTTTTCGCTAACTGAACAATGCCTGGCGATGATTCATCCATGAAAGCGTTGTCCGACATAACGTGTAGAGCAGCGTAAAGAAACCAGTACCCTGAATGAACAATGAGAGGTATTGGGTTCCGAAGCATGAATAAGAGTGTTTTTTCGACTTTCATAGCACCACCTTCTCACACACGAATTTTCTATTTGGAACTTTGGGTATTACGGAGAGATTTTCATCTTTAGTTGCAACGCCATCTGTTTTCTTCAAAAAAATAGGATTGCGTCCGCGCGTCATATTATAACAAGGGCTCCTCCTTCGCTGGCGGGGTTTGATTGTGAGCAGTATTTTGTGTTGTTACAGCGGTGGGTTTCACAAAGATGCTGCCGTTTTTGGATGGAACGAAACGCGAAGTTATAGTAAGGCGAGGTTGAAAACCTCGCCAGCGATAATGGTAAGACACCTATTTTGCCTTAATTTCTTCCCACGCGCGGTCGTAGTGTCTTGTAAAATCCCCTGGGTCTTTCAACCATTCAAGGGATTCCAGGACCTCTTTTGGCGGATAGATAAATTTGTGTTCCCGTAGGTGTTCGGGTAAGAACTCTTTCGCAGTAGGCACACAGGTTCCGTATTTCGTGAAAGCGGTAATCTTGGCATTAACTTCGGGACGGAGGAGGTAGTTGATGAACTGCTCTGCGAGTGCCTTATGCGGTGCCGATTTCGGAATGCAGACGGCATCAATAAACTGGCTTGACCCTTCTTTCGGGATGACGTACCGGATCGTCGGACGCGTCTCTGTCGCGCGGAAGGCGTCGCCACTCCAGCAGTGTGCCATAACGACATCGCCAGCGATAAGCAGTTCTTCCGCCTCGCTTTTATACTGTTTCACAAGCGGTTTCTGTGCAATGAGTTTCTCTTTCGCCGCTTTGATTTCATCCGGATCGGTCGTGTTGAGACTGTATCCGAGGAGTTTAAGCGCGGCACCGATTGTTTCACGCTGGTCGTCTAACATACTGAACTGATTTTTATATTGCGTATCCCAGAGCACTGACCAACTATCGGGTGCTGGTGAAACGACAGCCGAATCATAAGCGATGCCTGCTGTGCCGAACGTGTAGGGGACAGAATATTGGTTTTCGGCATCGAAGTACTTACCGAGAAACAACGGACTGATGTTCTGGAAGTTGGGCATGTTGTCGCGATTCAGTTCTCCTAACAGGTTTTGCTTGATTAGGATTGATACCATATAGTCTGATGGCATAATGATGTCGTATCCTGTCGCACCCGCCAATAATTTCGTGAGAAGGTCCTCGTTACTGGCATAGGTATCAACGAGAACAGTAACCCCGAATTCCTTTTCAAAACCTTCACGGATATCATCGCTGACGTAGCCCGCCCATGTAAAGACGTTGAGTTGTTTCTTCTGCCCAATGCTATCGCCGATGAAAAGTGTGAGGAGTATAAGTAC
>JAKZUG010000186.1:0-3754 GCA_047516705.1 Candidatus Poribacteria bacterium
GGACACTAAGGAATTGGCGAGGTTAGGAAACCTCGCCAGCGGCGGTGAAGTACCAAACCGTATTGTGTTCAGATGTTTTTGGGCTTTACTATATCAGACGCGCTCGGTTATCAGCCATCAGCAGTCAGCGGTCAGCCGTACACGGTAAGCGCGGCTACAAACCGCATCCATTATGTCTGAAAAATCTATCACCAAGAAGGCTTGTGCCCAATTTCCTATACTGCCCAGTCCTTACACAATACCTCTGCCTGTTCCAAAACGGTTTCGGCAGCTTTCGCCTGTTTGTCAGGTGGATAGCCGTGTTTACGAAGGGTGCGCTTCACCATTCTTCGTATATTCGCGCGGGCACTCTCTTTTATTGTCCAGTCAATGCTTACCTTCTGCCGAACACTGTCCACAAGCTCAATCGCAATGGTTTTCAAGGTCTCATCACCGAGTACTTTGACAGCACTATCGTTAGTCTCAAGTGCATCATAAAATGCTAATTCTTCTTCTGATAGTCCTAATTCTTCACCTCGGTCTTGCGCTTGACGCATCTCTCTCGCGATTTCGATTAGTTCTTCAATTACTTGTGCTGCCTCAATTGTACGACTCTGATAGGCACGAATTGAACGTTCCAACATCTCCGCAAATGAACGGCTTTGTACGACGTTTTTCTGTGAGCGAGTTTTAATCTCACCGCTAAGAAGTCTTTCCAAGAGTTCAATTGCCACATTTTTATGGGGTAGGTCTTGTACTTCAGCAAGGAATTCATCGGAGAGGATTGAGACATCGGGCTTTTCCAGTCCAGCGGCATCAAATATATCAATGACACCTTCAGAAACAACCGCTTTGGAAACCAGCTGCTTAATTGCTTGTTCGGCGGCATCCAACTGTGCTTCTTCCACGGCCGTTGGTTTTGCCAAAACCTTTCTTATCGTCTGAAAAAAGGAGACATCGTCACGTATCTCGGTTGTTTTTTCATGTGGGACAGCCAGTGCAAATGCTTTGGTTAGTGCGGAAACAGTTTCCAGTAGACGCTCTTTTCCATCCTTCTGTTTCAGGATATGTTCTTGTGCTGAGGGTAGTAATTTGATCCGGTCTGTCGCTGACCCAGAAGCCCACAACGACCAGTCGAACCCGTGAAACAGACCACAGCAGATTTCGTACTTTTCCAGCATTACCGCAACTGCTTCGGCTTTGTCAAGGGTAGCGTCACCTTTTCCACCACTATTCGTGTAATTTTTTAATGCCTGTTTCAGATGGTAAGCGAGTCCTATGTAGTCTACTATCAAACCGCCTGGCTTGTCACCGTACACGCGATTCACACGGGCAATAGCCTGCATCAAGCCATGTCCACGCATCGGTTTATCTACATACATAGTATGAAGGCTTGGCGCGTCGAATCCGGTTAGCCACATATCACGGACAATAACAAGTTCGAACGGGTCTTTTGCGTTTTTGAATCGGGTTGCCATCTCTTCGCGCCGCGCCTTGTTTCGGATATGCGGTTGCCATGACGTATCGTCAGAAGCTGAGCCTGTCATCACGACTTTTATTACACCATTTTTGTCATCGCTGTCGTGCCAGTCCGGACGGCGTTTGACAATCGCATCGTAGAGGTCAACGCAGATACGGCGACTCATACAGACAATCATCCCCTTGCCATCCATTATTTCTAATCGTTCTTCAAAATGGGCAATTATATCATCGGCAATGAGACCCAATCGTTTTTCGGTCCCCATTAACTTTTCAAGTTGTGCCCACTTGGTTTTGAGTTTTTCCTTCTGTGTCACTTCCTCAGTTTCGGTCACTTCCTCGAATTCTGGATCAATGTGTGGTTTTTCGTCTTCGTCAAGTTCAATTTTGGCAAGGCGGCTTTCATAAAAAATTGGAACGGTGGCACCATCCTGAACCGCACGTTGGATATCGTAGATGCTGATGTAATTTCCAAAAACCGCAACGGTATTACGATCCGCAAGTTCAATCGGCGTACCGGTAAAACCGATAAAAGAGGCATTGGGGAGTGCGTCGCGTATATGGCTGGCAAATCCGTCAATAAAGCCGTACTGGCTACGGTGTGCTTCGTCAGCAATGAGAACGATGTTTCGGCGATCAGACAATTGTGGGAAACGGGTCTCTTCACCTTCAGGAAAAAATTTTTGAACTGTAGTAAAGACTACTCCACCAGAGGCAACCTTCAGGAGTTCGCGTAAGTGTCGTCTTGATTTTGCTTGTGCTGGCTTCTGCCGTAGAAGTTGGTGACATCGAGCAAATGTCCCGAAGAGCTGGTCGTCAAGGTCGTTTGTGTCAGTGATAACGACAAGGGTTGGGTTTTCCATCTGCGGATGTTGAACGATGCTGCCAGCGTAAAAAGCCATCGTCAAGCTTTTGCCGGAGCCTTGCGTATGCCAAACGACACCGCACTGTTGATCTCCTTCGGTACATGACGCTTTTAGTGTTGTCTCAATTGCTGTTTGGGCAGCATGGAATTGGTGATAACCGGCAATTTTTTTGGCAATTGTTCCGCTTTCGGTTTCTTCAAAAACGATGAAATGTTTAAGATAACTCAAAAATCGGTGCCGCTCAAAGGCTCCTTTAATCAATACTTCTAACTCTAACTCGGTCAATGGTGCTTCGTCCTCTCCTTCAATTGTTCGCCACGGCAGAAACCACTCCTTGTCGGCAGTTAAAGACCCGATGCGCGCTTCAAGTCCGTCTGAGATAACAAGCGTTTCGTTATAGGTGAATAGTGCCGGAATTTCCTGCTTATAGGTCTGCATTTGGCGAAACGCGGTTGAGATAGTGGCTTTCTCATCGGTAGGGTTTTTGAGTTCAATTACGGTTAAGGGAAGTCCGTTGATAAATAGGACGATATCCGGTCGGCGGTCGCTTTTCTCTATTACTGTAAACTGGTTAACTGCCAACCAGTCGTTGTTTTCAGGTGTATCAAAATCAACTAACCGTACCTGTCCGCTGCGTATTGACCCATCTGGTTGGCGATATTCGACCTCTATACCGTCAACCAGCATCTGATGAAATGCACGGTTATTCTGAACCAATGCAGGGGAATCTGGATTAAGGACTTTGCGGATCGCTTCTTCCTGAGCATCAGGGGGTATTGTTGGATTTAGGCGAGTAATAGCATCTTGTAAACGACGCGTCAAAACGACCTCTTTGTAAGTGGAACGTTCAGCATCTGGCATGTCTGGGGCGATGTCGGGACCGTGTAAAACGGTATAACCCAATCCAGCGAACCAATCAAGGGAGGTTTCTTCGATATGAGATTCGTAAATTTTATTGAGATTCATATTATTGCCTCAACGTGCGTTATACCAACAATTCCTCTTCCACGCAGGCTTTAAGCCCCTCAACAAACACCCGAAAACTTTTGGATCTGTTCCGGCTCGGTTCCATGTGTCGTGCAATGTTTTGCGCTACCATAGGTTTAGGTATCCGTCCTTTAAAGTAGTTTTTCTGAATGAGCAAACGTTCCAGTGTTTCATACGTGCCACCCTTGATTGCGTCGGGATTCCGTTGAACGGATACCGATGGATACCTGACGATTGGCGAATTATCGTGCTTGTTGATAAGGATCGGGATGACTGTCGAGAACTGAAGGCGAAATTAGAGAGCGCAGCGCACGAAGCGAACTTTGTGACAAAATCCAACGCAACCCAAAACGGCACTTTTCAAGTCGTCAATCGGTTGACAATTGAGGAATTAGAGGCGTGGTTCTTTGGAGATATTGAAGCCTTGCACGCTGCTTATCCCA
>JAKZUG010000187.1:0-10184 GCA_047516705.1 Candidatus Poribacteria bacterium
GAATTGGGCAAACGGAAGTGTGTCATCTCTGGAATCTCGTCGCTTCGGAGACCCGCGAGGGGAAGGTATTTGATGTCCTTCTCTACAAACTTCAACAACAACGTGATGCATTGGGCGGTGCTGTTTTCGACGTACTCGGTAAATGTTTTGCTGACACATCGCTCCGAGATCTTCTCATTAAAGCGATTCGTGAAGGCGATAAGCCTGAAGTCAAGGAACAGATGACGAAAGTTATTGACAGTGTACTGGATATGGATTACCTAAAGACCTTGATTGATGAACATGCCTTGACACATGGGACAATTGACACAACTCGGCTTGGGAACATTCGTGATGAAATGGAACGTGCTGAAGCCAGACGGTTGCAACCCCATTTTATCGCATCCTTTTTCCGTGAAGCGTTTACACAACTCGGTGGAACGCTACATAAACGTGAATCGAAACGCTATGAAATCCGCAATGTCCCCGCGATAATTCGTAATCGCGACTTGGGGGTCAGGGGCGGTGAACCTATATTACAGCGATATGAGCGGATTACATTTGAAAAGGACGAAGTTCGCATTCAAGGAAAACCTCTCGCAGCATTCATCTGCCCTGGACACCCATTACTCGATGCAACGTTGGATTTGATCCTTGAACGCCATCGCACCCTGCTCAAACAAGGGGCTATTCTGATAGACCCGGATGAACAGAGCAATAACGTTCGAGTCTTATTTTACCTTGAACACGCTATCCAAGATGGACGTATACGGAGTGATGGGAAGCGATGGACGGTTTCACGGCAGATGCAGTTTGTGGAAATCGACAGCGATAAAAATGTCAGTACCCCTGGATATGCGCCTTACCTTGACTACCGGCCAGTAACTGAGAATGAGCGTTCGCAGATAACATCCATATTGGAATCACAATGGTTGCGTGATGGACTTGGACTGGAATCACAGGTTACGGCTTATGCGGTGGAACGCCTTATCCCGAAACACCTCGACGAAATCAAAGAGCATAAAGAACAGCTCGTACAGAAAACAATGAACGCGGTCAAAGCACGACTGACAAAAGAGATTAACTACTGGGATAACCGGGCATACGAATTGAAACGACAAGAGGAAGCTGGGAAACAGATGGCGGGTCTCAATGCGGCACAGGCACAACAAAATGCCGATGAGTTGCAGGCGCGACTTCAAACACGAATGGAAGAGCTGGAATTAGAACGTCGTATCTCACCAATGGCCCCATTTGTTATCGGCTGCGCCCTTGTTGTTCCACAGAACTTATTAGATACATCAAGTAGTGAAACCCCCGGTCCGATTGAAATTTCACTGACCGACAGAGCGCGGATTGATAGACTCGCAGTCGATGCTGTTATGGCGGCGGAGCTTAGGCTTGGACGTGAACCGAAAGAGATGCCCCATGAGAATCCAGGCTACGATATTGAGTCCAGAGATCCGAACACCGGTCAGTTGCTGTTTATTGAGGTTAAAGGGAAAACAATTGGGTCACCGACTGTCACCATCTCTAAAACGCAGATTTTTACTGCATTCAACAAGCCGAAGAGTTTCATACTTGCTATCGTTGAAGTAGATGGTGAAGAGACGAAAGAACCTTGTTACATTCGAGAGCCATTCCAGCAGGAACCGGAATTCGGCGTGACCAGTGTCAATTATAATCTCAATGAGTTGCTCTCTCGTGGAGAAGCACCGAGATAAAATTTAAAGGTTCGTCCTATAAGATTAACTCTGATCAGAACGGATAGATAGTAAGACAATAAAGTCCAATCAACGGGGGCGATAGATGGCAAATGACACTGTAGACACATTGATCAAAGAACGAATTGATATATTCCGATCTGCATTCGCTGAACATGCGAAAGCTCTCTTTCGCGATGAAGACAAGCGAAATAAACTCAGGCACCCCGGAGAATTTGGCATATACCGAGAAGGGATCGTTCGCGACTTTCTTCAATCATTCCTACCACAGCGACTGGCAATTGATACGGGATTCATTGTGAACACTTTAGGAGAAGTCAGTGGGCAGATAGATCTGGTTATTTATGATCCGTCGCTTACACCACCACTGGAATCGGAGAATCGAAAGAGGTTCTTTCCTATAGAAACAGTTATAGCTGCTGGAGAGGTTAAGTCCGACGTGAGGAAGGACGAATTTAAAGATGGACTTATTCGACTCGCGAAAATAAAGCAGATGCGTTCTGCTTTATCCAATGAAGCAACGGCAGCTGTAAGGTGGCATAGATTGGACAAATCCGAGTATAATCCAGACAAGATTTCTTTAGATCAAGTGTTCACTTTTCTAATATGTAATAGTATTGATTTTCCATTCCGTGATGATACTATTTCATCAACTCTAAACGAAATATACAAGTCTGTGAATTATGCACATAGGCATAGTGCAGTGTTAAGTCTCGAAGATGGTCTATTTTTCTATATTGATCCGGATATTAAAAGTTGTTCCTTTCCTATATCCACTACTGGGAAAGAATATAATCGGAACTACTGGATTCACAGTCCTGATAACGAGTATACTCATTTCAAACTTTTCTGTTCAGATTTATTTTTGCATTCAGTACACGGCACGGTGGGATTTGTCAGCCTGCTAAAGTATGCAAATTTCCGTGAGGATAAGGTAAACTACTGGGTCGAGGAACCAAAGTCCAGCGAGTGATCCCACTTCGGATCCAGCGATTCACTACACCATTATAAACTGATGATTGGAGCACTTTTACGAAAGAAGGCATGTATGACCTACCGCAAAAAATTGATTGAAGTAGCATTACCATTAGATGACATCAATCGAGAAGCAGCACACGAAAAATCTGTACCGCGCAGAGGGCATCCATCCACGTTACACATGTGGTGGTCGAGAAAACCATTAGCTGCTTGTCGGGCTGTGTTGTTTGCCTCGCTTGTTGATGACCCTTCCAGCCGCCCCAAGGATTTTCCAACAGAAGCAGACCAAGAACGTGAAAGAAAACGCCTATTTAACCTCATTAAAGATATGGTTAAATGGGAGAATGTCAATAACAAGGATATATTGGATAAAGCACGCGCTGAGATTATTAAGTCAACGGATGGAAATCCACCGCCTGTATTAGATCCATTTTGTGGAGGTGGTTCAATACCACTAGAGGCACATAGGCTTGGATTAAAGGGATATGGCAGCGATCTCAACCCTGTTTCGGTGCTGATTACTAAGGCAATGATTGAGATTCCGCCCCGCTTTGCAGGACAGCCTCCTGTCAATTCTGATGCCCAGAAACCATTGAAGCGAAGTCAAACGTGGAAAGGTGTCACCGGATTGGCAGAAGATATTCGCTACTATGGGAGATGGATACGTGATGAAGCAGAAAAGCGCATCGGCACTTTTTATCCAAAAGCTCTTTTACCTAAAGAATCCGGAAACAAAAAATTGCCTACTCTTGCTTGGTTTTGGGCAAGAACTGTGAAGTGTCCAAATCCAGCGTGTGGTGCGAAAATGCCTCTCGTTAACTCTTTTTGGCTCTCAAATAGAAAAAAGAAGGCGTGGGTTGAACCGATTGTCAATAGTGTTGATAAAACAGTGCGATTTGAGGTAAAAAGTGGTAATGGTATGCCACCTGAAGGCACAGTCAATCGGCGAGGTGCGCGGTGCATCATTTGTGGTGAGTCGGTTTCTTTTAAACATGTTCGTGCCGAAGGAAAGGCAGGACGGATGAGTGAAGAAATGATGGCAATCGTGGCTGAAGGGAACAAAGAGCGGGTTTATCTTGCTCCTTCCGATGAACACATTGCAATCGCAAATGAAGCAGTCCCTCACGACATCCCCGAAACGGATTTACCAGAAAAAGCACTTGGTTTTCGTGTTCAGCTCTATGGTATGACCCAACATCAGCATCTCTTTACATCACGTCAATTGACTGCAGTGACAACCTTCAGTGATTTAATAGGAGTGGTTCGAGAAAAAATTAAACAAGATGCTATTATCTCTGGATTGCCTAATGATGATGTGCCACTTCATATAGGAGGTAAAGACGCACATGCTTATGCCGATGCTATAGCAATCTATCTCGGCTGTGCTTTGAGTAGGCTTGCAAGCTACAACAATAATATGTGTTTTTGGAATCAAAGAGGTGGTAGTATTGCTCAGATTTTTACTAACCAGTCAATAGCAATGACGTGGAATTTTATAGAATCCAACCCTCTCGAAAAGATGAGTGGAAACTGGATAGGCGCGGTTGAATGGGTAAGTGATGTAGTCCAGGATCTGCCTGCAGGGCCTGAAGGTAATGCCACACAAATAAATGCCTCACAAGCAATGCCTTTTACTAGTGATATGCCCCTCATTACAACTGACCCGCCATATTACGACAATATTGGTTATGCTGACCTTTCAGACTTTTTCTATATTTGGCTGCGTCGAAGTCTAAGAGATCTCTATCCTGATTTATTTAATCTCATGCTCGTCCCTAAATCCGAAGAGCTGGTTGCTACACCTCACCGTTTCGGCGGGGATAAATCAAAAGCGGAGGAATACTTTTTAACAGGTTTAGGCAAGGCCTTTAATCTCATGCGTCGTCGTGCACATCCTAACTATCCAGTTACCATCTACTATGCCTTTAAGCAATCTAAAAAGGATAGTGAGCACGGTGGAGTTGCTTCAACAGGATGGGAGACAATGCTAGAGGGTCTCCTCAAAGCTAATTTTCACATTATAGGCACATGGCCAATGCGAACAGAGAGACCAACAGGTATGAAGATTAAGACGAACGCTCTCGCCTCCTCAATCGTTCTGGTCTGTCGTCCTCGCCCTGACGATGCAAACATGGCGACACGACGTGATTTCATTTCTGCGCTTCGTCGGGACTTACCTGGTGCCCTTTATCGTTTGCAGCAGGGCAACATCGCCCCAGTCGATCTGGCACAAGCAGCAATCGGACCTGGTATGGCAGTCTTCTCAAACTACAGTAGCGTCCTTGAAGCAGATGGGAATCCAATGGGTGTCCGCACTGCTCTGCAAATTATCAACGCTGAACTTGATGCTTATTTCACAGAGCAGGAAGGAGACCTTGATGCGGATACCCGCTTCTGCGTCTCGTGGTTTGAACAATACGGCATGAAAGAAGCAAGTTTCGGAGAAGCCGATGTCCTCGCACGTGCCAGGGATACGAGTGTACAGGGTATAGTTGAATCAGGCATATTACAAGCCCCTGCCGGAAGAGTCCGTTTGCTTTCCCGTGAGGAATATCCTGACGAATGGGATCCAACTTCGGATAGACGTGTAAATATCTGGGAATGCACGCAATACCTTATCAAGGCACTTGAGCAGAACGGTGAAACTGGAGCAGCACGGCTGGCAAATCAACTGAGTAGCGACCAAGTTGAAAATGCTCGTGCGTTGGCGTATCGCCTCTATGCTATCTGCGAAAGAAAGGGTTGGGCACAAGAGGCTATTGCCTATAACGCACTTATCACCTCTTGGAGCCACATTCAGGAAGCACGTACGAGTTCAGAACTGCGAGCAACACAGACGGAATTGTTCGATTGAAACTATGTGTTTTGAGGATAAAAACTTATAGGATACACCAATGGATAACCTAACCGACGATGAAAAGCGACTCGTGAGACTCTTTCGATGCCTTGATTCTCGCGGCAGAGATAAGGTTCTGATAGAAACCACCTTGCGGATCTTACGGGTGACTCCTATTGATGATCATCGTTTCACCCAGAACCCTGCACAGAATAGACTTGAGGAGTTATCAGACCCGATTGCGGAGCGTCTCTATCGCGTAATTCCGTATGACTCCCAAATCACAGATTTACACGACTATGATTATCATGTCGCTGAAATTGCATGGGAAGTCGAGGACGAGGTTGCGGGTACTCTACTCGGCACATCTAAATATGATGAAGAAGTTGCTAACCATCTTGTGGAAGTTTACCTTGAAGGGGCTAATGAATTCGATATTCCCTTGCCAACGGAATTCGGTGTAACAGAAGATGAAATGAGGGTCGATCTGAAGGACGAAGCACTGAAACTTATTAATTCTTGGCGAGAAAAGATATTGAACACTATTGAAGAACGACGTGGATCAAAACAAAGCGACACAGATTTATAGAAGAGAGGTGAAAAATGGCATTGAGCCCGTGGCGAGAAATTGTCACCCCCCATCCTGACGTTGCAACAGGCCGTTATAATCAAGCGGAGTTCGCCGCCAACCTTGGCGAAGTCACCGCAGGTGAAGCGGACCCGGAATATCAAGACCCCACAGAATTTTTCGCCCGCACCTATCTGACAGAAGGTATGCGTAGGCTCCTTGTTACCACTGTTAAGCAATTATCTGGCAGAGACGGCGAACCGATTGTGCAACTTAAAACTGCTTTCGGCGGTGGAAAAACACATAGCATGTTGGCGTTGTATCACCTTCTCAACGGGGAGGCTAACGCCGATCAGATGGAAGGGGCAGGGCTAATTCTACGTGAAGCAGAAGTAAGTGAACTCCCTACTGCTCGCATCGCTGTAATTGTGGGAACAGATCTCAATCCATCTCGCCCTCAAGAGGTAAATGGTATTCAGACACGGACACTTTGGGGGAATATTGCTGCACAACTCGGCGGTCAGGAAGGATATGAGATCGTAAAGGCAGCAGACGAAAAGAGTGTTGCCCCCGGTGCAAACGATCTTACCAAACTTCTCAACAAATTCTGTCCCGCCATCATCCTTATAGACGAATTAGTTGCATACACACGCAACATATACGGCGTTAACGGCTTACCAGCCGGCTCGTTCGACTCCAACCTGACCTTCGTGCATTCCCTGACAGAAGCAGTCAAAAATGCCAAACGGAGCCAGCTTGTCATTTCAATCCCAGAATCTGCCATCGAAATCGGAGGTGAGGGTGGCCAGGAAGCATTGGAGCGAATACAAGATGCCATGATGGAACATACCATTGGTAGACTTGAAGGTATTTGGAGACCCGTTGACGCGGAGGAAGGCTTCTCAATTGTGAGGCGACGGTTATTCTCGCCCATCAATAATGAAGATGTTCGTGATGAAGTATGCCGGGCGTTCATCCAGTTATACGACGAAAATCCATCTGAGTTCCCTCCCGAATGTCGCGAAGCACCTTATCTCGAACGGCTCCGAGGGGCGTATCCGATTCACCCTGAACTGTTTGACCGACTCTATGACGACTGGTCATCGCTTGACAGTTTCCAGAAAACCCGTGGTGTGCTGCGCTTAATGGCAGCTGTCATCCACCACCTATGGGTGAATGAAGACCGCGCTGTGCTAATTCTCCCAGGCTCCATTCCGCTGGATTCACCACCTGTGCGAGAGGAATTGCTACGCTACCTACCGGAGAATTGGAACGCCGTTGTGGACAAAGATGTAGATGGTGAACGCTCTGTACCTCGTGCTATTGACGCAAGTCTCCCTCGATTCGGTGGGAGTTCCGCAGCGCGACGTGTAGCACGTGCAATCTTTATGGGAAGTGCACCCCATGGAAGTGAACAAAATGTGCGTGGTATTGAAGAGATGCGGATTCGCCTCGGTGTTGCGCAGCCTAATGACTCTGTTTCTGTGTTCAACGACGCGACCAAACATTTAGCAGATAGACTGACACATCTTTACACCCGCGCCCAACGGTACTGGTACGACACGCACCCAAACCTCCGCAGAACAATGGACGATCGTGCCGCTAAATTAGAGCCAGAGGTCGTAGAGACAGAGATTGTCCGCCGATTGCGGCAACAGACCCAAAGGCGTGGAGATTTCAGAGCCGTCCACCCGTGCCCTTCGTCAGCAGATGTCCCGGACGAATCGACAGCACGATTGGTAATCCTTCCACCAACCACCGGACATCGAGCAAGGACGCAAAATTCAGCGGCACTCACAACTGCTTCAGAGATTTTAGAAAAACGTGGTGATACGCCAAGAACTTATAGCAACATGCTTATCTTCGTCGCACCTGATGCTGGAGAATGGAATTCCCTTGAAAGCGAAACTCGTCGTTACCTCGCTTGGGATTCTATTGTCCAAGATGCAGAAGCATTGAATCTTGACGCTAACCAGCGGCGCGAAGCCTCCCGCGGCAAAGGGCAGAGCAATGAAACCGTCGGGATGCGACTCAATGAGACTTACAGTTGGCTGCTTGTTCCAACTCAAGAGGGAACTGACCCGATCGTCTGGGAAGAAGTACGTATACCAGGGACAGATGACAATCCGGTTGCTAAATCTGTAAGAAAAGTGCGAAGCGACGAACAGTTAATTACCCAATGGTCACCGGCATTGTTAGAAATGGAGCTGGATCGCTGGCTCTGGAACGACGAGCCCCATATTAGTCTGAGGCGCGTATGGGAATGCCTTGCGACTTACCTGTATCTGCCTCGTCTACGTGATTCCGATGTCCTACTTGCTACTATTCGGGAAGGAGTCAAAACGCAGGAATGGTTTGGATACGCAAACAGTATTGACGACACGGGACGGTATAACGGATTACAATTCGGCAGTACCAGCGGTTCAATCTATCTTGACGACGAAAGCGTGTTGGTAAAACCTGATGTGGCAGCGAGACAACTTCAAGCGGATGCAACACCAGAGCCACCACCCGACACGGTAATACCACCTCAACCTGATGGCGACGAGAGCACAGGAAAAGGTGCAGGAACTACTCCTCCAGAAACACCAGCTGTGAGTCTAAAACGCTTCTACGGTACTGTCAACTTGGATGCAATACGTACTGGACACAACGCGCAACAAGTGATAGAGGAAGTTGTGCAACATCTTACCGGCCTACCTGGGGCCAATGTTGAAGTCACAATGGAAATCCATGCTGTGGTCTCAGATGGGGTGCCTGATGACGTTATTCGCACAGTAACAGAGAACTGTCGAATTTTGGGGTTTACCACACAGGGGTTTGAGGAAGAGTAGGAAAAGATTGCTTCATAGTTGTGTAAGAATGATTTGGGACAATCACGTTTTGTGGTGTTGCAAACTTACCCGCAGATAACCATAACTTTTCCACTATTTCCAGGAGATGTTCATGTCGAAACACAAGGTGAACTGGGTCAACGACCACATCCAAATCTGCGACCGCCTCGACGAACGCGTCCAGCTGATGAAAGACTACCTCAACAGCAAGCCCGACGATTTGACGGGATCGCTGTGAAGCGGTTCCTGTTAGGTCAAGCACGTGAGCAGGTCGCTTGGTATCGACAGTCGATTGACGCTCTCGATTTTGTCGGATGTGTCGCCTGCTGACGCTCACTAGAAACAGGACAAAGCTTCCTGGAGCACTATCTGCCGGCATACAACTTCCGAGAAACCGAACGCGGCACAGAATATAAGCGCGATACTACGTTCCCACTCTTACCTAAGATGTGGACACGGTTTGACGATGAGGGGTATATCGATGCTAATGAAGCTACAGACGACGAAATATTTGATTTACGCTGAACTCGATAAAACCGAACGCGTCACGCATCTGGCAACTAAAAACCGGCTCCGACCTTGGGCGTGCTACGCGATCCTCTATGAGATTGAACAACGCGGTGATTTCCAAGTCACATGGGGCTTTACCGATGACGGGTATTCCGATACTGTTCGGATTTCGAGAAAGGGTTGATTTCTCTCTCACCTTGGCGAACTTGTGCATTCATTCAAGATTGCTTTGACAGCGATTCTTTTGCATCTAACTTCAATTGGACACCTGACCAGGTTGAAACTACAACCTACCACGGACATTCAATCCCGGCTTTGATTTTGGTTACAGATTGGGGTTCCGACCCTCATATTGATTAGTTTGATTGTGACTATTTTCAAAGGGCATTTACTTTTTCAGTTCGTAGTTCCAATAGGTATGTTAATCTGCCTCTTTGTTTTGGCGTGGCTTGATAACTGGTTATCCTGGAAGAAAAAATAAAATCTGATACTCAAGAATTTGAGGATGATATTCCTTTGACCATATCAGACCGCGTTCCAGAGGCGGTTCGGATGCCCCGGATAATCTCCAATTATTGTGCGCAGCGGGCAACTCAACCACAGGCAATCGCACGCAAGATGAATTGATACAGTCGTTGAGGGACCAGGGCGTTATTCGCGAGGATATTCAGGAGTATTGATACTTCGTTCAGCGAGAAGCAGTTGTTGTAATTTTATATTCATTTCATTTTTGGAGGCGTTAATGAACATAACTT
>JAKZUG010000188.1:0-5944 GCA_047516705.1 Candidatus Poribacteria bacterium
GGTAAGCGTGGCGGGTGTGTTTGATGCGGAGTTGCACGCCCACACCGATTTCGTTTGCGATCTTGCAGTATTCGACGAGTTTGTCTTCGTCCGCTGCTGCGTGCTGATGGTCGGTTCCGATTAAATTGTAATCGTCTCGACTGAGAACGGCTTCCATCTCGTCGCGGGTGCAGCCGAACGGAATACCAGATGCGATCTTAATCGCTTCTTTATTATGAATACGTTGTTTTAAGGACACTGAGATGACCTCCTGAGTTCCACCGGATTATAATGTCTATTATAGGCGTTTTCGGATTTTTGTCAAGCGTTTTCAAAATCATCTCAGAAGTATTCAGTTTTCGGTTATCAGTGGAATGGTTGTCAGTCATCAGTTATCAGTTGTCAGTAGGTGCGAGTTTAAGCACACTCAGAATTTACACGGCAATGTGTCCTGTTTATTGTCTGAATCAGGATTTACAGGATTCACGGATTTACAGGATGAGAGCCGCATCTTGACTGATACGGGTTTCCGTTTATAGCATTACCGACATATTCTCTAAACTTCTTGAGTGCACGCAATTTTTCGATGAGACCCTACGTGTTATGTGCTGCTGGTGACTGAAGGTACCTTGGCAATGTTGGGACAATTGTGGGCAATGTTGGGACAATTGTGACGTTTAAAACGTCACAGTGACGTGCAGATACCAAGTGACACGCGGAATGTGACGTATTTTTCGTTTTTTTTCGCACCAAGGCTTATCCACTATATTTGATTTTTGCTGGGCACTTTATCTAGTGTTTTGAAATATAACAAGAACAGATTTTGCTCTAAAAAGTTACCAAATGGTAACTTTTTTCGTTTTTCGGCAATTTTCTGATTTGCACAGTAAACTCAGTCGATGTATGGGTTCATAGACGTTTTTTGTATGATTTACCGCCACAAAAAAATAATTTTGTGGTAAGTGGTAACATTTTCGGTGCTGCGTTCCTGATAATGACAAACTTATAACTTATTTTTAGTATAGTATAATTATACTGTGTTTTCGCTCGGGTGTCAAATCTTTTTCAGAGGCATTCAGTTATCAGTTTTCAGCAATCAGCAGTCAGTGAACAGTGAGTGTCGCGATCCGATCCGCCCCTTTCAGTAACGGATGGGACCCCGGTTAGGAATGCAGATCGCATTTGGGTGAGTACACCGCAAAACCGCACCTACCGGGTTTGGTTGCCACGTCAGTAAGGTTTCCGAGTGTCGCGACCGGGAGGTCGCTCCTACAGCGAAGAGACATCAAGCGAAATCTTGAAAATTTTACAGAATTCTGCTATTCTGTATTCTTACACACACCTAAGAACTGCGGAGAGGAATTTAATGTATACCATCCATTCTACTTTGACGGAAGCGGAGAAATGGTACTTTGACTTGCACGGGTTTCTCGTCTTGCGGAATGTTATCGCAAAGGACGAGATTGAGGAGATGCTGAAGATCCTACAACACTGGTTGACAATCGATGAAGTCGACATCCTGCCACCGCTCCACCGGGGACGGCAAGAACCTTGCAAAACACATATCGGGCATATCCAATATGGACACCGTCTCTTTCAAGACCTCGCGATGAATCCTGGCATCATGCGGGTAGTTGCGGGGTTAACAATGAACGCCCCGCGCCTTTTCCACTGCAATTTCACGATGATGACGAAGCATGATGTGCCACAACATTTTCACCGTGATGATAGTGGCTTTAAATTCCCACCGGGGTTCCGCAATCCGCACAACGATTATCAAGCCGCTGCTGGACATATCTATTGTAGTCCCATCGCGACATGGGTTGCATTGGTGGACGTGCCACCCGGAACTGGATTTTGTCTCGTTCCCGGTAGTCATAAATCCCTATTTCAGACACCGGAAGATTTGCCCGTGCGGCACGATCCGCCCACTTCAATTACACTTCCGATGGCAGCCGGTGATGTAGCGATCTTTTCGACGAATCTACTTCACGATGCGAGCCCGTGGACAGAGGATTACCCGCGAATGAATATCTTTCAACGTTATCAATTGAGTGCCTATTTCAGTCAATAACCCCAAGCTAAAGCATGGGGCTTGTGCGAAGCGTATACCAAGCGTTCACTCCACAAGTTAAACCGTTGTACTACAGTAAAATATCGTGGTATCTTGGCGTGGTAGCCAGCACGATGTTTCGGATGCTCCCCAAGTCCGATTCCTCTCGGAGACTGTGATCTGGATGGGGCAACACATACCCTGAAAAGGAGAATACAAACTTATGTTTGTTCCTGTTAAGACGAGAGACGGACAACGATTGATGCCGATGCATGCTGCTCGTGCTCGCAAGTTCGCAAAACGAGGAGAAGCAACCCCATATTGGGATAATGGTGTCTATTGTATTCGTCTCAATAAAGAGCCTTTTGACAGAGATACTCAAGAGATTGTTGTAGGTGTTGATCCCGGTAGTAAGAAAGAAGGCTTTACAGTTAAAGGTGAAGCACACATCTATCTCAATGTGCAGGCAGATGCCCATAACAAAGTAGGTAAGAAAGTTGAGAAACGCAGGATACTTCGCAGAGGCAGACGTTCTCGGAAGTGTCCAAACCGTAAGAACCGCATGAACCGTGTCGCGAATAAGAACGTATGCCTGCGGGGACACGTGCGAGATGGGATTGGAAACTGCGTATATTGGATTGGCTCTCTAAACTCTATCCGATCACGCACGTCTGTGTAGAGGACATCAAAGCGCGAACGATAGAACGTGCGAAGAAGTGGAATCAATGCTTTAGTCCGTTAGAAGTCGGCAAGCAATGGTTCTACACTGAGATTCAGAAGCGGTGGAAGTTGTTCACACTTCAGGGGTGGCAGACGAAAGAGATTCGAGATAGACTTGGACTCAAGAAGTCTTCTCAGAAACTCAGAGAAACCTTTGATGCCCACTGTGTAGATAGTTGGTGTTTGGCATATCACACGGTTGGCGGACGGGATGCTCCCGACAACACGACTATATTCTGTATCGCACCGATACCTATTTCAAGACGCGAACTCCACCGACAGAACCCCCAGAAACAAGGGGTTCGTTCTCGGTATGGGGGCACCGTATTAGTACCGGGTTTGATCAAAAATAGTTTGGTAAAGCATGTCAAACACGGATTAACAAAACTATCCGGTATCAATGCGAAAGGTTTGTTTTCTGTCTATAGTCTGGATGGGAAACGACTCACTACAGGCGCGAAACGACGCGATTTCAAAGTGCTCACGCGTCTTAACTTTAACTATAGGAGCGGGTTTTCCTCCCCAACCTAAAGGATGGGTCTCCAACCCGAAGACTGATGAAACTGGAAAGGGTGGTTACCCGTTTGATGAGCATCGTGATAAAATCTCGGATGCACAATATGAACTGGAATCATTATCAAAAGAGGTGAAAGCGGCAGTGAAACCCGTTTTACCGAATAATGGAGGAGAAGAATGCATTTAAAAGGACAAGTCTGTATTATTACTGGTGGCGGCAGCGGTATCGGTCGCGGTGCTGCGCTCACGATGGCGCAAGAGGGAGCGACGGTTGTCATTATCGGTAGAACGGCAGCGAAGTTAGCATCTGTTGAAGTTGAAATTTTGGCAGCAGGAGGGACAGCAGCGAGTTACTCGCTTGATGTCGCTGACTATGGTGCTGTTGAACAGATGATTGGCGATGTAATTGAAAAATATGGACGGATTGATGTGCTTGTGAACAATGCCGGACACAGTTCACATAATCGGCGACTTCTGAACACGACCCCAGAAGAGACGCGCTCAGTGATTGATTCAAATCTGATCGGTACATTTTTCTGTACGCAGGCGGTTGTACCGGCGATGTTGAAGGCGAAATCGGGAACGATTATCAATATCTCATCGCTTGCGGCGGTTACCCCAGGTCCCTTTAGCGGTTTCGCTTACGGCGCGGCGAAGGCGGGTGTTATCAACTTCACCGAATTCCTCAACGCCGATTTAAGGAACACAGGTATCCGAGCAAGTGTCATAGTCCCTGGTGAAGTGGCAACACCGATTCTCGACAAGCGTCCGATTCCGCCGGATGCAGATGCTCGCGCCACGATGGTAGACGTAGACGAAACCTCAGCGGCGATTCTGCTAATCGCAACACTGCCACAGCGGAGCAACATCCCAGAGTTGGTCATCCGTCCGACGATGCATCGGAATATGACAGGCGAAATCGTTGAATTAGATGATTGATGTTTTTGGGTTTGCCAGATTATGGTGAAATATAAGATATGTAAACATCTACCGGTGGGGTTTTTGCTGGGGTGTTTCTTCGCGCTTTGATGAAGTTTAAGTATTTAAATTCGGTAATGTGCAGTGTTATAGTAAAGCCTACAATTAAATGGACACTAAGGAATTGGCGAGGTTAGGAAACCTCGCCAGCGGCGGTGAAGTATCAAACCCTATTGTGTTCAGATGTTTTTGGACTTTACTATAATTGTCTGAACCGAGATTTACAGGATGTTGGTTATCTTCCCGACTTCCAATCTGCCAACTGATCTGGAGGTCGAAAATATAAATTTAATCAGGACTTACGCAAATTTAGACGCGATGGTAGATTTTTGCTTTTTAAACCCCCTAAATCCCCCTTATCAGGGGGACTTCTGAACGCGCTGCGTAAGTCCTATTTAATATTGAAACTTGCTTAAGCGCGCCGATCAAGGGTGCATCGTTAATTGTAAAATCTATTATAGTTACCGGTAGATCGAGGTCTCAGGATAGTACCGTGCCCAAGCAAACCAATAGATATTGACAGCGGGTACCCGTTCTAAGTGTGCCCCGTTATATTTGCCCGATGTTGCTTCGCCTGTAATTAGATTCCATTGTGTGCTCGAATCGTCTTGCGCGAAATAATCATCCTCGTGTCTAAAGGTCAGTGGCTGATCATCCACAATACGTTTAAAGACTGTTGTTGCAAATGACCCTTTGTCATGGAAAATCAGCAGTGGCACTTCGCCAAGTGTATCGTTGATGACTGCGGTTTCGGCGAAATGAGTTAATGGATACGCGCGAAACAGCGTGTTACCGCCTTTAGTCTGTACTTGGACACCGATCACGAGGGATTTATTGGGTAACCTGCTATCGGTGTATTCCATTCCGCTGACACCGGCACGCTGACTGGCGTGGTAGTCTGCATAGGCATCTTGGCTTCTGCCCTCGCTCATTCCACCTCCGGTAGGCACAGACAACACTTGTGTCTTTGGATAGTTTAGCTGCCATGTTTTCCATGTGATCTGCGGCATGGAGGCGAGTGGTTTCAATCGCTTACCACTGAGCGGTCCCTGTATCGCTTCCCCGGTGATATGCGACCAGAGGGAACGGGTCTCATGGTCATACATTAATAAAGCGTCCCGCCACAATTTACCACTCACACCGAAGGTATACGTTTTACCGTCAAGATCCCGGCTATACACGATAGCCGTTTTGCAGAGCGGTCACCACGTTGTGGCGATGTTCAGTCCACCCACAACGTCGTTGACGATTTCGTGTCCATTAAGGAGATAAAGTGAATAAGCGTGGCTTTCGCCGTTGAAAGTCACACCAATGACGGGGGCATCTGCGTCTAATTTTGCTGCACTCGCAGAAACGAATTGTGGTTCGGTGATAGCGGGGATTGCATCGAAGGGTAGTAGGGTCCGGATTTTGTCGTCGCTATAATCTTCAAAGTCTTCGGCACTTGCGCAGGCGGTGGTGGCAAGTAATAGTATGAGGATGAGCGTGTAATTTTTCATGATAGTTTCCTTGTTTTTTTGAGCATAAATGTGTAATAATATTCTTGTCAAGTTAAGTAGAATTATACTGCAATAAGTGCCAAGAAAGCAATTCAAAATTGCAGGAAAAGGAAGACAATGGAACCGCCTAAAGTATTCGCCTCATATTCCCACGATTCTGATGAGCACAAAGAATGGGTCCTGGAACTCAGTTGTAAAC
>JAKZUG010000189.1:0-5619 GCA_047516705.1 Candidatus Poribacteria bacterium
GAATTATGTAGACCGAATGCATTAAGGGTATTTGAAAATCTACAACGTCTAATCCATGAATGTGCAGTAAATTGCAGCATGACACCCCCGTATCCATAGTACTCATGATGCACGTATGTTTCCTGTAGGTTGCCATCTATATGTAGATCCTCAAAACCGATTCCAACTGCCAAGTCTATAAAGTTAACTGTAAAATTAGAATTTAGGTGAGTTATAGTTGGTGTTTTAATATATACACGATTTCCTTCTATACGATCTATCTCGTGAAGCTCATAAACACCAATACCATCTCGAATCCTTGCATACGAATTGGGCATTTCATCCATAGATCGTGAAGAGTATTGATTCCAATCTTCCCAAGAATCTGTATCTCCACTGGTTCCTTTCACAGTCGCTGTAATCTTCACAAAATTACGAGATAAAAGACTGCTTGAATCTACGACATCAAAATGTTTAGTACCTTTAGGAAATGATCCTGAAACAGCAGTTACTCTCCCTGGTTTATGAACACGCCAACCAGTTCTAAATAACCTGAACATTTGTTCATACACATTCGGCGAATTTTGCTGCTTAATAGTCGTTCCTCCATATTCGGCACCTTCAGCACCACTTCCACGAAGAACAACATTATCTCCATATACATAAATTGATTCTAATGTCTCACCTGCTGTTAATACATCAAATTGTCCAGGCGGGAAAAACACAATACCACCACCAGAAGAAGCAGCACTAATGGCGGCTTTAATCCCCTCAGTGTCCGACTTGCCGTCATTCGGGGAGGTTCCGTAATCGGTCACATTGAAGACTGGCAGCGCAAAGGCTTCAGGTATCGCCTCCTCGCCATTTTTGTAGCCTGCGTAGGAGTAGTCAATTAGGTCAGGCGTTCCCACGGGGGCCGGTTCGCCGATGAATTTCTTCCAGATGTTTGGCGTGAGTTGGGCTGACGCGAGCGGCAACAGGAACAGGAACAACGATGCGGCGGCTATCCAGTTTCTCATTTTGTTGATCATGGTTCGCTTGTCTTCCTTTCTTGCAACAAGTAATACCAAATCTGAAAAATAAATTCGCATTTAAGAGATCTTGAAACTCATGCGGAGCCGGATGTAAGAGGCACAATAAATTGCGCGACTACAAACCGGTTTCTTGTTAATGAAAAGCGGTTATTCAGAAATGGTATAAGATAAAGGCACAGAGTGCACCGAGTACGGAAAACTTCCAGCTTTGGGAAAGCATTCCAATCGGGGGCACCAGATTCAATCCAGCGACGAATCTTCGTAATTGTCTCAGAGAACAGCGGTGGTTTCCCTAACGCCATCCGGACACCACCTTCTGTATCGCCGAGCAGTCGGAGGTAGAGTTCAGAGGCACCAGGATCCCGCGGAACAGCCATCTAGGTTTCGATCAAGGTTGCGTACTCCATTTCAAAATCGTCTGCAAACGCCCCAGATTGTCCGTGGCAGCTAAAGCAGTCCTTCTCGAAAATGGCACACACTTCCTGTGAGATATTTTGTTGTGTATTAATATTTTGATGGTTCCCAGAGATATTATTAATAAGCAGATGGATAGAAGAAAAAATTTTGGGCTTTCACAACTTCTCTCCTTTAATTACTGCTTTACTTCCGAATCAGCATTTTCCGTGTTGATGTGAACTCTCCTGCGGTGAGTGTATAGAAATAGATACCACTCGCAACAGATTCACCTACGTCATTTTTCGCATCCCAATAGGCGGCGCGGCTGCGACTTTGATAAATACCCGCAGGCATCAGTCCTAACGCTAACCTTCGGACTAATGTCCCATTTACAGCATAGATATACAAAGTAACCTCGGCTGGATCGGAAAGTTGATACGGTATCCACGTCTCTGGGTTGAACGGATTCGGGTAGTTTGCAAGTAACACCGTCTTTTCAGGAATCAACGATGCTAAAAGTCGTTCGAGATTCGCAATGCCCTGTTGGAAAGCAAGTGACCCATCATTTTCAACGTCCGCCTGTGCTATCCATTCTTGAACTGTTGTGGTGTCTAATCCTTTCACGTCTTCTATTGCGATAGTGGAAGGTGCGGCACCCGTTGTCGATTCACCGAGATGTTGTGCGACAAGGATGAGATCTAAGATGTTAATAATCCCATCGCCGTTTACATCTGCTCGTGAATTAGCGGACGCGGATTCTCCAAAACTTTGCGCAATGACAATCAGGTCCAAAACGTTTACGCGGTCATCGCCATTAACATCCGAAGGTAGTCGTGCCTCCACGACTATTGAAACGGCGTGTGGTCCAGCGGGAATTAGGTCTCCAGTACTGGAAGTGAACTGAACGTTTTGTAACATCAATTCGGTTTCGCCGCCTGACTTTGCCTTGAACGTCACCGACATCAAAGGTCCAGTGCCAGTCATACCGTCTGCGAATCGTGCACAACTCAGACCGGTGATACGACCCTCCGTATTATCAATCGCGCCACTCAGAAAGAAGGTACCGGCCCCGTCAGTCTTCAGAAAATCGCCTTCGTTGACCTCAACTACCTCAAGGGCAGCGGCATCAAACGCGATATCAAATTCCCATAGCAACAAATCAGGGATATCTTCTGCGGTGATATCAACAGTGAACATATCGCCCGTCTGAATCTCCGTTTTGGACAAGACGTATTCGAGACCGGAAGTTATCACCGTATATTCGGCATTGGTTTGGAATCCAAAAAATCCGCTCCACGCGCCACCACTATTGTCAACAGCAACTAACAAGATATTTATCCCCTGTTTTAGGGTAACGGGAAAGGAACCTTTGTAATCAGAGGCACTCCGGTTAACTATCTCCTGGCGAACCAAGACACCGTTGAGCCAGACCTTCACACCATCGTCGCTTCCGACATACATCCTCGTTTCCTGCTCCCGCGGTGAATTTAAAGCGATAGAACCGTAGGTGATATACCCGTTTTTTTCCCAAGCGAGGGAATCTAACATTTGGTTGATGTTATTCCCGCCCGAGCGAGAGATTTTATAGGGAGTCCAGACATTGTTTCCAACAGGACTTCCCTCTATCGCTCCATTTGTTGCGATGCTTTGTTCTGTCACAGCACCACGACTGGTTTGCGCCAATAGATCGGTATCGCTGCTAAGGCGATGACCAGGGACCAACACCCATAACCACGGGCCTTCTATTTTAGGTCCGCCTTGTGGACCGCCGGGATTGCCAGTTCGTTCAATTACCGTAGTATCCGATAGTCCTTCCACAGGCGAAAAATCGACTATCGAATTGTTTCTCAGATCAAGTTTCGTTAAGTTGATTAATCCCGATAGCGGCGATATATCGGATATTTTGTTATTATAGAGTTCCAACGTCTGCAAGTTGATTAACCCTGATATGGCAGACACATCCGAGATTTGGTTCTCGGCAACGCTCAGATGGGTTAAGCCTGTCAAGTTCTCCAACGGTGATATGTCCGATATTTTGTTACGATCAAGATCTACGCTATACAAATTGGTTAAGTTTGCTAAAGGTGACAAGTCCGATATTGATTCGTTGTAATCAAAATCTAAACGTGTCAATTTGGTAAGTCCTGTCAACGGTGAGAGGTCGGATACCTTGTTAGCATCAAATTTGAGAAGGTCTAAGTTGGTCGCATCTGCCAAGGGGGACAAATCCAATATATTGTTGTTCTGAATATACAAACGTTTCAACCTCGTAAAATCCGCTAACGCCGATATGTCGGATATTTTGTTGTTGTAAAGTTTCAACTCCCACATATTGGTTGATCCTGCCAGCCCAGAGATATCAGATAATACGCCTTCAACAATTTGCACGTGAGTCAGTTTTTTCATTCCGGCGAGGACGGAGAGGTCCGTTACAGAAGTTTTCCAACCCCTTAATTCCCACAAGTTCATCATGTTACGAAGCGGTTCCAAATCAAGTACGCCACCCCCGGAGAACCATAGCACTTCAAGTGCCGTTAGTTTCGATAGAGGAGCTAAACCGGGGATCGGGTTGCCACGGATTCTTAGGTCCTTCAGATTTGTTAACCCAGAGATAGGCGAGAGATTACCGATTACATTGTACATAACGTTTAGGGTCTCTAAGTTTTTCGCGAACTCAAGTCCGGTTAAATCGATGATGCTCATGGACTCCGCTTTCAATTCTATCAGTGCTTCTAATTCCTGCTCTGAAAATACCGAAGACGTTGTCCTGCTCTTGCCGAGTGCCGATGCTATCGCAGCACTGAGGTTCGGATCAGGGATACGGACGTAACCCGGAGGAACACTTCCGACGTGAATGTCGGATATGGCAGTCGGTTCTCTGAGGGGACGGAGGTCGAGCACAGTAGCCACTCGGCTGAAGTTGGCTGTCCATGTGTCGCGTTGTACACTACCGTTCGGAACAGCCAATACTTGCAATCCCAATACTTGTAAACTTTGATTTTCGCGTATCTTTTGAAGGAAGACATCAGTTTCTAAACCGATCTCGGCTGCAGCGTGCTGTGCGCTCAAGGGGTCTTTAAATCGCCAGAACAATTGCTGGATGGGTTGGATACCGCCAAAGACACCACCAACGGCTTCAACAGCCTCCTTATAGCGCTGCATATCCTCTTCAAGGAAGGCATCCATTTCCGACTTCTCCACATAGAGTTTTAGTGCCTGGGCTTGGTCGTAAGATGGGTTTGAAGACTCCATGACAACAGAACGCACCTGATCTTCAAACTTTGTTTGCACCCCCTTTGTATGGCAGCTCATACATGATTGTCCTGGTCGGATGACCGGATCTCTTGCACCAGCATCTGAAACGATGGTTACGGGTGCAGCATTAAGCCGGTCTCCAATAGCACAGAAAGTATCCCTGCAATCCATTGGGTAGGCTGTAGATCATCTCACCGCCATCCTGTCTGAAATCGAGTGGATATGCGATGACATTCTGCAAGCCTACACTCCCGGCAAAATCATAACTTTTCCAATACATGCCATATTTTGAAGTGTGTCGTTCAAGCACGCGATTGTTCTCCGAGACACCAGACTCAATAAAACCGGCGCGCCAGACGCGAGTGCCGGGTGCTTCTTGCAAATTTTTGGAAATATCAACACCAAGTCGTAGTTCCAACTCACGATCTATATGCGGGAGATCAAGAATATCGTAATAGAGGGGTGGGAGTGAAGCATTGGCAATAAACCAGTCCACACGGACAAAAGGCACTTCGCAGTCCATTTCTTGAAGTAGTTGCGTATAAGTGGAGAGTTCGTAATCAATGCCATAAGGATACGCCTCTTCAATGAGGGTCCAGCGGTTGTTTTCACCATCTATCCAGTCATAGTGCCGCAGGTCGATGTAGGAGATTGTTTCTGCAGGGTCAATGGGTTGTGGTCTGATGATTTCAGTGCCCCACGAGAGGCTATTCACCAGTTTTGAGAGTGCGCGCTGATAGGTATGAAGTACCTCAGATGTTTCACCTGCGTTGTAGAGATGTGTTTGTGTCAAATAGCGAGCAAAGGGACGATTACGGGGTGCGAGAGACATCAGATGCGTATGGATGGTTTTGATCATCTCGTCTGTCGTGATGAAGTCGCTCTCCGGTTTAGGAAATGCGTCCCAATCAGGTGCGCCTGCAAGGATCCAGCGTCGAATTGTGTCAATCTCGGC
>JAKZUG010000190.1:0-3576 GCA_047516705.1 Candidatus Poribacteria bacterium
GCACAATGATCTGCGCGAGAATTTGAACGAATTGGGACTGGAGATTTGCGACGTTCCGGGTCATGTTTGCAAATCGGAACCGGGCGATGTGGTCGCCTTCGATATGCGGTGTTGGCATGCAAGTTGGGGCGGCAGTGATGATCGCCGGATGTGCACAACAGTTTACTACAACAACCCGAAGACCTCTGAAGAGGATACCGCTACACGCAATCGGGCACGCAGCAATGCAAAGAGTCCGGAACACTTTAACCGACCGGGCAGTTCACTCTACCATCCACACTGGATTGCAAATCCAGCGGGAAGCGAAAAGCGGCAACGTTGGATTGATCGGTTGCGTGAGTTGGGATTTCTGGATACCGCTCAAACTTAGAGTGCATCAATCCTTCTTTGATGTGGGTGTTTTTGTTTTAATGGGCTACCCCATAGCAGGACGTGACGGGTTTCTGTAAGGAGCACCGCTCTTCCGCCACAACAAGACTTTTTTAGTCAATCCGTCGATACCGCTTTCCGTAGAAGGCTGCTATCTGCCAACTCACGGAATTATGCAACCTTTTTTTCTCAATTCGCGTCATTAAGTCATAGAAACAGGTGCATTCAATCCCAGCACTCCAGATGAAGTTTAAGAATTTAATCGGGTAATTTTCGTTTTCTTTGTAAGTTCCGGCGCGGTTAGGAAACCGCGCCTACCAGGTTTGGGGTTCAAATCCAAATTACCCAATTTATTTTTTATCTTCATGAAACCGCACCTACCTTGACTGTGAGCAGCGAAGTTCAAATCTGACAACACAATCGTATTTTGCTCTACACTTGCTGTAACTGGAGACAACGTGATGCTTTGGACAATTGTTAGAAGAGAAATTACAGCAAATATCCTAAGCTTCAGGTTCCTGATGGGATTACTCATCTATTTTTCGTTGATTGTGACAAATCTTTTCGTTTTGACCAGAGGTTACGAGGATAGACTACAAAGCTACCAAACCGCTCTTCGGGAAAATGAAGATGAGATCAAACAGGTAGAGAAATACTCCGAATTCGGACTAGCTCGCAGGCTGAAGTGCGATAGAAAACCGAAACTACTCAGTATCTTCAACGAAGGCGTGGACAAAAGGAAGGGAAACAGGGTAACAGTGGCGCATGGATATGTTCCTGCCGTTGCCGAACAACACGGTTCTGATAATCCATACCTGAATATCTTTTCTTCTATTGACTTCACTGTAATTTTCCAAGTGGTGATGAGTCTACTCGCCCTGCTATTCTCTTACGACGCGATATCGCGAGAGAAGGAAGCGGGGACCTTGAGATTAACACTCTCCTGCGCAGTGCCGAGATCTACACTGCTTTTGGGAAAATATATTGCCGGGATGGTGTCTATCTCTCTCCCACTTATTACGAGTTTCGTGGCGGGCTTGTTGGTGATCCAATTTTCTCCCTATGTCTCTTTCAGCAATTCAGACTGGACACGGATATTGTTAATCTTCCTCCTATCCATGCTTTACGTCTCCCTCTTTTTTCTCATTGGACTTTTCCTTTCCACCCGGACGCACCGACCTTCTATCACCCTCATGCTCTCAATGTGTGTGTGGGTACTTTTCGTGCTTATCGTTCCGAATTTAACGGTTTTATTGGTGGAACATGTGAGTCCAATACAATCGGAGGAACCCTATAAAAAACAGGCGGGTGAACAGTGGAAAGAATATCAAACGGAAGTCAAAGATTATTTAAAGGATCGAGGTGTTGAGAACCCTCTGGAGCGTGCTAGTTTGAGCGGTTCCGGGGGATCCTCAGGCACCAACGATTACGACAGCGGCGAGACAGTTAGTGCGAGTGGTTTTCGGAGCGAAGAAGGCGTGTCTTTTGCCCAAGAATGTTATGGATTCAAGGAAAATCTCCGCACACAATACGCTGACAGGATATGGCAAATACGCAAAGCGTATCTCGACGAAAACCCGAACCGACAGTCTCTATTGGCACTGAACATATCCCGTATATCTCCGGCAGCCGTTTATTACAATGCTGCCGCAATTCTCGCAGAAACAGATTTGGGAAGTTTCTGGGAGTTTATGGAACAGACGCGACAATATCGCCGTGAATGGGTCGAATATCTGAGAGATGAAAAAATATTTTCTTCACGTAGATGGTTTACGACCGAATTCGAGGAACCTTTTGACTTAAGCAGAATACCCAGATTTAAGGAACAGAGCGAAGGGATCAGCGGTAGTCTGCAACGCGCAGTGCCAGATATTATGATACTCGCGGCATTAAACATCCTGCTCTTCATGGGAGCCTTCATCTCGTTCCTACGCTACGACGCGATATAGCGAAGGTTCTGGATCGTCTGCAAAGGAGGCGACATGATCTCGCACATAGCAAAACGAGAAATCCTTGAGAATCTGACGCGCTTTCGGTTTGCACTCACGCTGACCCTGGTAATGACATTGATGGTGATGAATGCCGTGATATTTGTGAATAGTAAATATCCGCGAAGAATAGCAGAGTATTCCCAAGATACCAACAAAGCCATTGATTCACTCAAAGAGAGAAGCAGTAATTTAGGTGAACTCGCGGTAAAAGGTCCAGGAAATCTGTACAAGCCTCCGAGCACACTGACTTTCATCGCTACAGGTAAAAATGCGAACTTACCAAAGCGAGTCGAGGGAGCCTCTACTGGAGGTTACGGCACAGGTGTCACAACTCCCGATTTTGAATTTAACTACTCTTGGTCAGGGAACTGGCGACTTCAGTACCCACAGGATATATTCCGCAAAAACGATTCATTACCAAATTTCACGGAATTAGATTGGACGTTCATCATCGGGTTGGTAATGAGTTTCATGGCGATCCTGTTCACTTACGACGCAATCTCTGGAGAGCGCGAAATAGGAACGTTAAGCTTGCTCATGGCGAATTCTGTGTCCCGTGCTACCGTGCTTTTAGGAAAGTTCATGGGTGCGTTTCTTAGCATTATGGTACCGCTGGTCATGGGGATATTGTTGAATTTACTGATTGTGAGTACATCCGATCGGGTGTCGCTTAACAGAAACGAATGGACAAGGGTTGGGATAATCGTTGTTACTTCCGCCATCTACCTTTCAATATTCTTATGGCTTGGACTGTTTATCTCAAGCCAATTTTCAAATTCATCAAGCAGCTTGCTGATGTTGTTGTTAATTTGGGTCGTATTTGTGATGCTTATTCCAAACACAATGGGCGTATTAGCAAGCGGTTTTCAGCAGGTCCCCTTCAGAAACGAAATTTCCCGCATACAGAAAGAAAAAGAAGATGAAATTGACAAACGGTATAAAGAAGGAAATAGACTTTACCGAGCAGGTTCGCCTTCCAATACACCTCCTAAAATTGAGGTGTTAAGGATGTGGGCTGACTATCTCAACGAACACGCTGATGCAAAGAGCAGGATTTATGACGAACATCTGAACAAACAGTTTGCACAGGTTGCGTTCACGCAACAAATTACGCGGCTATCTCCGGCGGCTATCTACAAATATGCAGTAGAATCTCTGGCTGGCACAGGATTCGTCAGACATAAAAGGTTTATCCAGCAAGCGCGTCGCTATAGAC
>JAKZUG010000191.1:0-2512 GCA_047516705.1 Candidatus Poribacteria bacterium
ATCAAATATTTCGTCGTCTGTAGCTTCACTAGCATCGATATACCCCTCATTGTCGAACTGTGTCCACATCTTGGGCAAAAGTGGAAACGCAGCGTCCCCCTGATACTCCGTCCCGCGCTCGGTCTCGCGGAAGTTGTAGGCGGGCAGATAGTGCTCCAGAAAGCTTTGTCCGGTTTCCAAAGCACGACGACAGGCGACACATCCCACAAAATCAAGAGTCTCAATAGATTGCTGATACCAAGACACCTGTTCACGGGCTTGACCCAGTAGGAACCGTTTCACTTCGATGCCGTCAAAATCCTCTGGCTTACCGTCGAGGTAGTCCTGCATGAGCTGCACGCGTTCGTTGAGACGGTTCGCAGATTTCGGTGTGGTCGTTGACCCAGTGGACTGTGTGTTTTGGCATGGCTATTCCCAGTTCAAGTGAGAAGGTTGTTAGTCAATCATAGGACCCTATGGCTAGAATTTCCGCTAGCGTCTGAAGTGGGTACTTTCACGCAAATTGAAAATTCTTCTTTGCCAAATCAAATTTCCTATCAAATCAATACCTCATCCCACATCCCGATAGGTCTGCTCAATTAACACAATATCGTCTTCTAACCCATACAGCTGATATACCAACGTATCAATGAGATCGCTGTGCTCTTCTGTAGGGTTATGTTGGATTTAATGTTAAGTGAAGTTATCTATTCTAACTTATACCGATTTGTCTCAGGTTGCCAGTTGCGAATGAGTTGTGTTTCAAGTTCGACTGTATGTTCAGGATCCTCGGTAAACACGACAGAGAAGTGAATGAGTTCCCCAAACGTGTGGATATTATGTCGGAGTTCCGGGTTTTTTTCATCAGAGATATGCTCAAGTAAACGACGGCGAACGCAGGTTTTAGATACACCCGCATAGAGTATCTCATATCCATCATCGTCTCCAGTAGGAAGCCAAATTGCGTACAAACCGCAACGATTTCTCGGTAAAGACGAGATGGCTTTCCGTGTAAAAGACACACGTTGTTGTTCTAATTGATACTGGATATTAAAAAGAGAAGTATCTCTGGTTACGAATCCGTTCATTATTCATCCTGAAATAGATGTTCTTGTTGTGCCTCACGCATTTTACTCTCAATAGACTTCCATGCGTTTACAAGGTTATTGCAAAGCATTGCATTCCAAGAATCCTCTTGCTTATCGTAGTAGTTAAAGAGAATCCATGCGAGGGTCTCTACAGATTCAACACTACTATTTAATGTTGGATTGGCTAACATTCTTCGAGCAATCTTTGCAGCACCCGACACACCCTCATCATCTTCATTTTCCGGGTTGAGATGGTATATCATCAAATGACACGCCTCCCAAGTCGTTATTTCTAGGAGAGATAATCCGGCGTTCGGATGGTTACTATCATAATCATTAGGTGATAGCAACTTGACTCTACCTCCTTCAGCAGTTAGCAAACGTCCGCGCATGGGGTTTATTGCTACGGCGATAGCTGTTGCCATGGTCTCCGCATCGCCATATATACCTTCATCAAATCCGTGTTGCATGAGCCATCGGAGACAGAAGCGCGTATATGAATCAAACTCTCCTTCTTGTTCTCCATAGTATCTATCAATTTCGTTATTAATTTCAACTAACGCCTCGCGCACCGAGACATCTACCAATTCGCCATTCTGCCTTTTTTTTACACTTTTATATCGGGAGTAGATCTCCATGCCAGGTCCAATGGCTGCTTGTGCCAAGTCAACCGGAGCAATATGTGTCTCGCGCATGAGCCTGTTTAGGGCAGTAGGCATCTCGTTTCTGAGTGCTGTGAGGAAGCCTCCCCAACCGATATTCTCTGCCGAGTCTCGGCGTGGACGACAGACGAGTACAATAGATGAAGCGAGAACGTTCTTTTCATGAGAAATTGAACGCGTCAAGTTCTCTGTTCGTATTGGCCAGGTAGCCATAACCTGAAAGTCGTTGGAGATAATAGCGTTGAGCATTGTTTCCCACCCCGTGGAGGCTCTACCTCCGCTTTCTTCTTCCTGCTGTTTATAGGCGTAGAAGATGGACGTGGGGAATTGGTCGGAACAATGCACTCTGATCCGCTGTAGTGTTTTGTGAAACAATTCCTTAAACCGATCTCTCGAATTTTCAAATCGCCGATTATTGGCAACAATTTCTTCGTTTTTAGGTGTTAACATACCTGCAAAAAGTTCAGGATATATACTGCGGAGCAAAGGTCTCAACCACACATAGAAGAAATCGGATAAATCCGCATAACCGACATTATCGTAGTAGGGCGGGTCTGTGATAATGACAGGACTGTTCGGCACATAGGATGTCGTGGAAGCATCTGCCTGATAAACTTCACCAATATTAGCTGTGGCAGGTAGATGGGCAACAGCCTTAGCAATCAGTTCTACCTGGGCTGTCCAGCCTGTTGAATCGGAAAATGGATTCACTTCAGGGAAATCCCACATCATATTAACGGCTTGCTTATCAAAAAGATGAACAACCCTTTCACTGCGTTGGTC
>JAKZUG010000192.1:0-14874 GCA_047516705.1 Candidatus Poribacteria bacterium
CGGAGTAGTTCGCGCACGGCATCAAGATGAAACGTGAGATCTCTGTTTGCTGAGTAAAAAAAGAGGAGATGTGCGGAGAGCACGAGGTCAAAATATCGGTCAGGAAAGGTAAATTGGGAAGTGATGCGTCTACATACCGACCTTGTTGCTTGCCGCTCTCGAAATCTCGGCAGAATTCGTCCATCGCCTGCATTCTGATTTTTGCCAATTCGTCAACAGACGCGATTTTTGTCCAGACAAATTTATCCTGATTCTGGCGGGCTTGCGCGATGACATCCTCATAGGTATCCTGAATGCGCTGGCGCAATTCCACTTCTGTATACCGGTAAATCGGGTCTACGGAGACTATTGGCGTGCCACGCTGGTACATCCGGGCATTGAACGACGCGGGACCGTCGCCTACCCCCACAATGTCCCGCGCCAAATCATCCTCAGAGAGGCTAAACATTTCGAGGTATTCGTCGAACGATCTGCCCCACGGGACGATGTCTTTGTAGTGGAAATCCATTATTGGGCGGCCCCAGCATTCACTTCCTGCAGAACTGCCACCGCTCGCTGCGCCAATTCGGTTGTCGGGTCGCGCTTTACAACTCGGTTTAAGTGTAGCACGGCGCGATCATCTCCGCCTCTTGCCAACTCTAAGGCTTCCTCAAAACCCTTGTTCCCGTAGCTGAAATCCCTTGGTAGAACAGTGAGATCACGGTCTTTCCAATAATACTTCAGTTCATCAGACTCCCAATTGCGATAGACATCTTCCCATTGGAGGGAGTTGAAGAGGTTCAGGTGCGGTTCCAGCATGTGCTCAGCAATCGGGTCATCGACAGCCTGATAGCGGTTGTCAAGCGACACGCGGAGTCGATCCTCGGTCAGATTCGGGAGTGCCTTGTGGATAGTCAGCGCGGGGAATATCAACGTATCCCCAACTTCATAATTTGTCGAATGCCATTCGCCGGATAATTCGTCCGTATTGACGCACAAACCACCGGCACCGAGCGAAAAGTGGTGCTCTCTGACCTTATTGATTTTATGCGAACTGGGCAGGACTGCTAAACCGCCCAACTCAATCGGGCAATCCCCGACAGGTGCCCAACAGGTATAGGTCTGGAAATTCCCTTGGAAATGGACGAAGTCTTGGTGTATCGGTGTCGTATGCGCAGTGTACTTAGGATACCAGAGGCGCGCAATCTTCTGCGGATGGGGCAGCACCTCTCTACCGATAATTTTCTCCACCATATCGACGACTTCGTGCCAGTGTCCGGAACGGTGGAACGCTTCTAACTTATACACCTCGTGGTATACATCGGTGTACTCGGAATCGCCCTCGGTACACTGGGTGGAAATATCGGCGATGCCGTCCATTGGGTCGGTACCCGCGATGAGCCAACCGCCTTCCTGCATTGTCGTCAGCATCTCTCGCCGCAATGCCCAGAGTTTGTCAGGATCTTGCAGCTTCTTGAAGAAGAGATACCCCTCTTCTGAGATCCGGTGACGCAATTCTTCCGGATCATTCATCGCATCGTTTGATACGCGGAGTTCTTTAAGTTCCTCCATCTGACTTTCTCCTTGGGTCTGCCCATGTCTGGTTTTTGTATTGACCAGATACTAAGGTGGTACCAGAAATCGCGTTAAAACTCGTGCCAGACGCGTACAAAAGGAAAGGAAACTATTTCTTTATTTTGGGTATCGTGATAGTTTCTATGACCGCCGTTTTCCTCCTGCGTTCGGCTTCTTGACGACTAATAAACCTGCCTGTCTTAGCATCGCGCCCTACCTTAATAATGGTAGTCACTTCGGGGATTTGCGTTGTTGACGACTCCCCCTCTGTAGCGGCGAGCCTAGCCTCAAAAACTTTCTTTACTGCGCGCCTAACTTGACTTCTTGTGAGCTTTCCTCGTTTGGGAGTACCCTTGATGATTCGTTCTCTTGCCATTCTAATCACCTCCTTGAGCCGTGCTGCGACAAGTGACTTGCATTAGTCTTCAACCATTCCTCAATGACCAAAGTATAATCATTAAAAATGAGGTCTTCAACCGCTAACTGGCACTCTTGCGCGGTTTAATGCTATAAATCTTATCAATGCGAACTTGGCTTGCGTCTTCTTCAAGCGCACAACGGGCGATAAAACCGCAATCATGGACCGCAAACACCATTGCATCAAACAGTGGCTTGTAAGCAGGATCAAATGGACAATTGATAAAAACGTTGTCATTATAATAGGGTGATTTCATGAATTCTTACGTCGGTTTCACTTGTGCTCAAAGTTGTATTGCCCTTATTTACCTACAGTATAACACATACGCAACGAAAAATCAATTTTTTAGGATTCGCAAGTTGCGATCGAGAGATCATTCCTACATTCTATTTTTCTCAAGCCAATCAACGGCAAAGTCAACTACGGCGCGCTGCGGCATGAGTTGGCAATTTGCGATGCCGACCTTGCTTTGCCGAACCACCTTGCCCACATCAGAACGCAGAAAATCCGCACCGATACGATCGAAATCCGAAGCATCTACATCAATATCTTCAAAGGTGGTCCATGTGCTCGAACCCGCCTGTGAGATTGGGGCACCTTCTCGGACGACGCGCTTGGTTGGAAAGTTCGCTCGGTATTCTGTGAGATGTATGGACGTATTGCTTGAATGTTCGACACCGAGGAGTAGGACAAAACCACCTAAATCGTAGATTCTGGCAAGTGGTGAATTTTCGCCCATGCCAAATGCCAAGGAGTGGTTATTTATGATATAAGATGCTTGAGGACCGCGTGCACAAAATGAATGCTGTGGATGCGCACTGCGGAGAACGGCTTTTTGCTTTCTGAACGTTTCGGCAATTTTGCCCATTGAACGCGTAGGTGTCAAATCGGGATCGTAGGCAGGCATCGTCTCGCGTATTGTCTGCCACCATGATTCGGGGACGGGCGGATTTTCCCACTGACTCGGTTCACTGAGGTCGGTCAAGTGGGTCGGCATCACAAGCGTGCCAGTTTCCCCCAAAACCTCCTGAAGCGCGATGATGACAGCAACGGGACCGCCACAGACCCATCCTATCGAGCTCAAGGACGAGTGGACTAACAAGACCATTCCGTTTTTGATACCGAGTGCTGTAAACTCAGATTGTAGCGATCTGACCGTGGCGAGGGTTTTCGTTTTGCGAACTACCTGACCTTCAGGCATTATTAATTACCTCAATCTTTTGCAGATCCGAGACCCCTACCTCATACTAACTTATACCAATTCTGATTGACCGTTCTCTTAAAAGAGTCTACTGTTTTTGGTTATGCTCGGTGCGGTTAGGAAACCGCACCTACCGGGGTCTGGGTGAAAGGTGCGGTTAATGCGATATAAACTTTTAGAAATGGTATTACGTTTGACATTGGCATTTAGCGAAATCCACACTTTTTTACACATGTCGCCCCGCTGGGGCTGAAGATGAAGGGTTTATCATTGTTGCTACATAGATGTCGCCCTGCTGGGGCTTAGATGTGCGTTCCGAAATCGGGGTTACAAACCCCTCCTACAAGCGGAAAGAAACGCCTAATGTCAAAAACTTTACACACCCGTATAATCACATTTTGCTGCAACAGAACAAGCTAAGTGGAGAGCATCTTTACTTCGCAAACCGATTTCTCTCAAAATGTTTGCCTTTATAAGAATTTCAAAGTTGGCATCCACATCAATGAAAGCGTGTGCTTTCCAATTTTGAATGACGCGCCTGCGTTCCTCAAATGGATTTGCTAAATTTTCGTAATCAAGAATGTATGACCATGCCAACTCCAAACTCCCATCCTGAATTCTCTCTTGAATATACAACTTAGCTTCCGTTTCAAGCCTGATTCTGATCTGAGTCTGGTCATCAAAAGGGCGATTGAAAGTACAGTTATCGAGATACGCTCGCATACAGTCCCTCAGTGTTAGTTCCTGAAGATATTACAATTCATTTTTTACCTTAAACCCATCAACCTGTTTTGAATTGTCATATCCAAAATCTGTAATTCCTACCTGACAGCCACGTCGTCTAAACCATCGTGTTCAATTTACTAGCAAGTCTCTTCGTGTAGCGCAAACTGTTAGTTTGCGTCACAATCCTGCACAAACTGACAGTTTGTGCTACAAAAGAGAGACATTTGGATACATAGCTGCTTCTTAGTTCGTCAACACACTCTAGTCATTCCGAAACCAATCATCGGGTCTGTTTCACCCATGCCCACGTTGTTGTCAACTTATCTTTCGGGTCAACAGAAAGTGGTTCGAGGTCGAGGTCTTTGGTGACATCCACATAATTCAGCTTGCCAAACTCACCCTTGCCATCGTTTCCGTTTTTGGTATTATCGTTGGTATCGCCCTCATCGAAAGTGTAGTGCGCGTTCAGGCCCTTTTCATCGCCGTTGAGTACCTTCATCATGAATTCATTAATCTCTTCTTCGGTCCGAGCGACTTCCCAGATACGGATTTCGTCAATGGCTCCTGTACAGAACCAAGATTTACTATCACCGACACCGATATACAGGGAAGCATCGGTTGCCGCTAACTCCTTTGCCACGAAGGGTGCAGCCCCCTTCTTCTCCCCATCAATATATATCCGCATCTCTTTACCGTCCCAGACACCAGCGACATGCTGCCATTCGTTCGGTTCCAATCCGGGGACATCAAGGATTTTTGTGCCGGGCCAGAGGACAAATCGCAATCCGTTTCCATTTTGGATAATCTCTGGAAAGATGTAATCCCTTTTGCCGCCCCAGTCCTTTGCGAGGCACTCGCCGGCAGGTTTGCTCATGTTCATCCACGCCTCTATCGTTATAGCATTCTTGGGGTTTAAACTGTCGCTGTTCGGGACTTCAATAGCCGTTTCGCCATCTAATTCCAGTGCCATATTTTTCGCATAAAGTGCGTTAGGCATTACCAGACCGATAGCGAGCGTGATAAAAAGCAGAACTTTCATGGTCTTCCTCCTGAGTCGTCAATTTTCAGTTAGCAATTAGAACTTGTTTACTATAAATCAGTTACGTTCTGATCTGGGTTTGGCTTGCGACCTCCAAAGATGGCATGGCCAGCCTTCATCCAGAACACATCAACATCAGTGAATCCTGCTTCATCAAGCCATTTAAGTTGATCAAACAGGGGTGAGGGTTTATCAATTGAATCGGGTTCGGGTTCGGGTTCTGCGTAATGATTCCAGCCAAGCTGCCGGAACTGCTTATGTCCTCTCAAGTGTCCGTCGAGATCGAGCGAACGCTGGCGGACGGCTTCATCCCATGCGCTTGCTGCAAGCCTTCTCCCAAATGGGTTCATCGGCTCAATCAGATCCGCGATAATGAAACTTCTACCGGGTGCAAGTATGGACGCTATATCCTTGAATAACACCTGTTTTTCAGCACCATCCAAGTGATGAATTGCGAGAGAAGATACGACCGCATGAACAGGGAAGAAAACTTACGCCAATCGGTTGCAGCCAAATCGAATTGGCGTGTCTTAAAACGGTCCCCATAAGCGACAAGTGCCTTTTCGACATGCGCAATCATTTTCGGAGAACCGTCCAAGCCGTAGACTTGGCATTCAGGAAACTTATCGAGCAACGCCCGCGTGAGGAGTCCTTCCCCACAGCAGAGATCAAGTATATAGGCAGGTTCCGACGGTGGCGGAATCACTTCGCAAATGCAATTAATCTGGATCTCATGGTCAGGTACTAAATATTTTCCGTAGTCGATGAAATCTTGGGAATTTTCCTCTTCCCATTGAGGTGCAATCGCAGAATCCTGCATAACATTTACCTTTCTGCCTTGTGCAGAAATACAAGGTGGGCGCCCACGAGAACCGCTCTCTATTTTATAGTAAAATCTACAATTACTTGGACATTGTAGATAGGCGGGGTTACATGAAGTTTAAGTATTTAATTCGGTAATTTCCTAACGATGCCGGTGCGGTTAGGAATGCAGGTCGCATTTGGGTGAGTACACCGCAAAACCGCACCTACCGGGCCTGGGGAGAACATAGAATTACCGAAATATTTTTTCAATCTTCATCAAACCCCGCCAGCGAAAGAAGGGTCTATTTTTTTCTATATTTCTGGATTTTAGTATAAAAACACAACTTAGGCAGACTTAGCAGGTAGCCTTCATCAAATTGACAAAAGCCCGTTGATTGTTAATTGCTCTTTCGTTTTTTCCACCCATGTAGGAATCTTGAAACGCCATACCCATGCCAGAAACAAAAACCGTTCCTTCGCCATAACTCGATTTGACTAATAGATCCTCTCCAGTAGCAGCACTTCCGAGAACATCGTATCCATTTCCAACGATCTCGGCTGGACACTGGAGTGCAATCTCGCTGACATCTTGAAAAATCTCTGTCGCGAGATTCTCAGCCTTCCTGAATTTTGGATCCGGTATCGGTTTAATTTCAATGTCAAATTCCTTCAGCAACGGGTTATAGAAATCCGGACCATCGACACCACCGCCACTGCCCCAGCACAGGACAAACAGACTCCCACCATTGGTTACGTAATCCGTGATTGCCTCAATTTCACTGGGAACAAAAGAAACAATCGGACCGGCATATTTACTATGCAACATTAGCACATCATAACCAGAAAGCAGGTCTTTCCATAATTTTCTATCGGCATTTGTACCGACTTCAAAACTGTTCCTTTGCAGCAGTGAGTATGCCGTATACTGCGAGAAGTTATAGACACCAAGTCCTCTTATGTCCGACTGATTATGGGAAAAATCGAGTAAGATCCGCCGGCCGGTAGACGGTGTATCTTCTGCATCGGTGGATTCGACTGCAAAGGTAGATATCGGTGTACCGCAACCGCCTTTGGTTGTAGCGATTGTGCGTCCGGCATCATCAAGGACTTCAAGGTGCCAGAGATAATTTCCGTTAACGTCCAAATCTGTCTCTTCAAGGCGGAGTTGCGTTTCCTTCGTCTCCTTAATACACGCCGCTTCCTTGCCTCTAATCTCGTTAATCAGAAGAACATACGCGTGTGCGGTATCTATCGGTTCCCACTCGAAAACATAAGGCAGTGAAATCCGTTCTTCGTTTCGTGGCGATAACCGAACAATTTCTTTCGTTGGGGAATTATCAGAACAGGAACAACTGGAATTCATTGTTTATGCCTCCTTGTCATTTACGCTCGACATATATGATGCCAAGCCTTTGCAATTAAGTATAGCCAATCTTTCGGCAAATAACAAGAGTACATTTTATCTACGCAGAGGCATTCAGTTCTTAAGAAACCATCTTGTGGGAGAACTTTGTAAGCCCGATTTATGTCGATAGCATCGCGTATCTATTCCCTCTGTATTCAAAAATCGAAAACTGAATGGCTCTGTTATCTAAGTACGGCTGTTTAGTTTTCAGCTTTTAAGCATTTTGATCGGGAGATCGCGAGCACAGCTCGCTCCTACAGGGATATGTCGGACTTCGGAGATCCTGCCTATAGAAGAACTAAATGACCCTATTATCTACGCAGGGCTGTTTAGTTTTAGGCTTTTTGTCTAATTGAGGCGAAAAGTCGCGACCGGGAGGTTGCTCCTACAGCGGAGAATGTAGAACCGAAAATCTAAAATTTCGGAAAACTAAATGACCCTATTATCTACG
The DNA here is from genome assembly GCA_047516705.1 of Candidatus Poribacteria bacterium. Lineage (GTDB taxonomy): Bacteria > Poribacteria > WGA-4E > WGA-4E > WGA-3G > WGA-3G. The sequence continues at coordinate 7,599 of JAKZUG010000192.1, forward strand.
GAAATGTTCAAACCTACGATGCCAAATCATCGAGCATCTGACGGATGTTGTGTTCGCCACTGTCGATAAACAGCGGTGCTAAAGGACCTCTACCGTGTAAGGTCTGAAGTAGGGTATCAATCTGTATCATACGCTGTTGTGGTGTGTGGCATCTGAGCCATTTTTTAACGAAGTCACGCGCGGGTCTTGGGTTGCCGGTTCTTAGTGAACCGGTGCTTTTACGCCACGCCTGCCATCTGAAGGTATGTCCGCAGGTCGGACATTCGAGTCTTTCATCTTTCTTTTTGAGTCGTTTTCGGTAATCTCGCCATCGGCGTTTGTAATCGCATACTGTACACTCAATGTTGCCGTGTACATGCTGCGCGACACCTTGACACTTGGGGCATTGCAGTTCAGGCGTAGATCGCCGATTTTTGACAGTTTGAACTTTCGGCGCGGTATCCGGTCTGCGGACGAGTTTAAGGCAGTGCGGACAAGGCAGACGGACGCGGGTTCTTACCGATTGATTGTAGGCTTCGTGAGACCAAGTTTTACCACAGACACACTGCAACTCAGTGGTTTTCTGTAGGATAGCGCGACACTCAAAGCATCGCGGCGTGTTACGGAGGGATTGACGGCAGTCGCGCCAGAGCAGCCGTTCGCCGCAGTGTGTGCAGTGAAACCAGTTCTCGCGAGTCCCACCCTCACCGGTACTAAAGAGTGGGTCAATCTGGCGTGCTACCTTTGTTTTACATTCTGGACAAGGCACACGTCCCTCACGGTAAACATCAGCGACTGTAGCAATGTCGGTACAGCGAGCGTAAAGCGCCCAACCGACATCGTGTAGTAACATATCATCGTAGATACCGAGCCGCGCATACCGGTAAAGCCGTCGGATTTTGATGGGTTTAACACGAGGTGCCCACTGCATTGTGCCTACTTCATTCCTTTTCTAACACATTTACGTTAGGCGTACTTCATTGCTTCTTGTACATCAGTAACTTCCAATTCTGGATAGGCTTCAATAACATCCTGAATCGACCGACCACTGGCTAACAATTTGAGAATTACGCTTACCGTGATTCGTGTCCCTCGAACGATGGGTTGCCCAAGACAAATTTTGGGATTAATTTGAATTCGATCCAGTTTTTCCATTTCTACCTCCGCCAAATTGATGGAACTCAATAACTGTAGCATGAGGAACCAAATTCATAGTGTTCCTTCATCCTTTTTTTAAGACATTTCCCACAATGAATGCAACGCTACCTAGATGAACGCAACTCCATAAATTCGTTGACACCGAGTTGTGCCTGTCTGATAATGCTACGCAAGGTACCTCTATCCAGTTCTTTGTGGTCAGGAACAACTACTTGTGCAAACGGATTATCCCGACGCAAAATCAGATGACTACCATGCTGCCGCTTTAGGTAAAAACCAGCTTTAGCAAGTGTCTTCACACATTCTGTGCCAGAAATTCGTGGTAATCTACTCATACGGCTAACAGTAATGCCTCAAAGTGTTCATCAGGAACCGGCAGCCCGTCTTCTTTGAGCGCAGTAATATATCCTTCAATTGCCTCTCTGATATTTCTGACGAGTTCTGGCTTCGTTTCAGCTTGACTGATACAACCGGGCAAACTGGGGCATTCAGCAATCCAATAACCATCTTCTCCCGGATAAATTACTACTTGTCTCATCGTTTACCTCCACCTTTCAAAGCCTTGCTCAAGAACCAAGGTTATGAAAAACTAAATGTTTCTATTCGTTCTACAGATTACGCGGGAATTTGAACAACCTCTCCCGTTTCAACACTATGGCTAATTGCTTCTAAAACGCGCATGTTTTGATAGGCATCTTCAAGGCTGGCATGCGGTTGTGCCCCTGCTTGCAACGACTGTGCCCAATGTCGCATCTCTTCAAGGTAGCCGGGTCTGCCGATGCCGTGGTATGCGGTGTTGAGGTCCCATTCTTCAGTCGGTGTATCGGTATAGCCACCACCCGCGCCGAGCCACGTCGGGACACGGTAACGGCGCAACTTGCGTGTCTCAAACACCTGAATCGCCTGATTGCCCGTGCCTTTGACAAAAACCATCGCTTCCAAAATCGGACCGGTGCCAAGTGTCATCGTGCCGATGCCACCGTTCTCGTAACGCAGGTTCACGGACATTGAAACAGTGCTTGATGCTGCATCAATCTCACCCATCGCGAAGACTTCGCTGACTTGCCCCATGAAGAATCGCATGCAATCGGTCGGGTGGATCGACTGATCCAGCATGAAGGTCCATGCAAAGGGGGATCCCGCCTCCTGAAGGCGAGGCCCCGGCGCGAGGTACCGGGTATGATATTGGCAGGCTTCACCGAATTCATCCTCGTCCATCAATTGCTTGGCAATCTGATGCGCGGGGGCATGTCGCCACATTGTGCCTACCATGCCTGTTTTGCCGGTCTCAATAGAGGCATCAACCAGCATCTTCGCACCTTCAGCGGTTGTTGCCGGCGGCTTTTCTGTATAGATATGATAGCCTTGTTGGAGACACGCAATACCAATGTCCCGATGCAGTTTGTCCTCTGGTCTACCGACGACAGCGACTGCATAGAGATCTTCATTTTTGAACATCTCATTGTAATCGGTGTAGTGGCGGAGTGCGCCGAACCTTCGGGCATTCGACTTTGCCTTCTCTTCAACGAGGTCACAGGTAGCGACAAATTCAAATTCTGGTACCATCGGTATGCACTGCTGCAATTGCGATGACATGCCGCCACAGCCGATAAAAGCGATTCGGATTTTGTCCATAACGTATTCTACAACTCCTGTTTTCGTGATTTAAACTTTTCTGTTCATTCTAAGCCCAATAGATCCGCCAATTCATTAAAATCATTAGCGACAAGATCGGAAGGATGTGCGGTCACCTCTTGAATGTTGTGAGGTCCATATTCCAAAGGACGTGGGACGAGTGCTGTCTGAAAACCGACGGCTTGCGCGGCTCGGAGATCCCCGGGATGTGCGGCGACCATCATGACTTCATTTGGAGACAAACCGAGCAGAGCGGCTGCAGTTTGATATACTTCAGGGTCTGGTTTGTAATGCTGTGTTAATTCAGCAGATAAGATGCAATCCCACGGCAGCCCTGCGAATTTTGCCATGTTCGTTAATAGCGCGATGTTGCCGTTAGAGAGTGTAGCAACGATATACCGCTTGCGGAGCCGTTCCAACCCGCTGATAGCATCGGGCCACGGTTTGAGTCGATGCCAGACCCGATTCAGCTGATCTTTATCGTCTTCGCTCAAGCCGATGATTTTAAATTCGTCAATAAGACTATCCAAGATGAGCCGATGCAGTGCGTCAATGTTTTGCCACGGTAATTCGCCACGCCGAACCTTGTCCATTGCGGGTCCGTATCCAGCACGCCATTTTAAGGCGAACTGCGCCCAATTGACATCAGTGCCGTGGGTATTCCCAAACTTTTCGCCTTCGGCAACGATTGAACTGTACCAGTCCACAACTGTGCCGAAAACATCAAAAGTGAGTGCTTTGACTTCGGAACATGCGTTTTTCATTGTCTCATACCTTTCGCTTGCGGAAACTTGTCAAGAAAGGCGGTCCCGTTTCTCTCCCGACCCAAGTTACATCATACATTAACTTGTTCCGATTGTCTATTGAATTTAGGAGGTTTCAGTTGTCAGTTGGCGGGGTTAGAACCGCGCCAGTGAAGAAGTGAGGAAGCAATGTATTCGCGCGAAATCCGGCGCAGTTGAAAACAGTGCCTACCGGGCCTGGGGACCAAATCCTTCTGTTAGGTAAAACTATAGAAACGGGTTGTGTGCAACTTCCCAATAAAAACCGTCAGGATCCTTAAAGTAGCCTGAATAGCCACCCCAAAATACCTTTTGTCCGAGTTTAACAAGTTCAGCACCTGCGGCGATCGCTTCTGCTAAGGTGCTATCTACCTCTTCTGGAGAACCGACATTGTGGGCAAGTGTAAACCCTTGAAAGCCGCTACCGTCGGCGGGGATAGTAATATCTTCAGCCAGTTTTTCTCTTGGATAGAGCGCAAGTATGGTTCCTGTCATATCAAAGAATGCGATACCTTCCGATTCATCTTTTCGGGGCAACCCTAATCCATTCTGGTAAAAATTGATGGAGCGTTGCAAGTCTTCAACGCCAAGCGTAATGATCGTGATATGTGGTTTCATTTATATATTCTTTTGTCTACCTCCTGTCATAGAATAGTAGATAAAACTTTTGGGAATAGCATATCCGATTTCGTTGTGAAAATCCACTAAAAAAGCACTCTGACGCGAGGTTATGCGCCAGAGTGCAAAACGGTTTAGACATCCGAAGTCTTAAAACTTCACTATTATAAATTTGCTCTGTAAGATGCTAAAAATTTCCGGAGTTGCTGAATTGCTGCGTTTTTGCGTGAAGCAACGGTACCAATCGGACATTCGAGGATCGCCGCGACCTCCTGATAAGACAATCCCTGAACTTCTGTCAAGCGGAATACCACTTGATGCTCCTTCGATAACTTAGCGATTGCAGCCTGAATCGCCTCGTAAGTCTCTTTGGCGATGATCAGTCTCTCCGGGGAATAACGTGTATCTGCTATAGCAACAGCAATTGGGTGAGAGTATTCATTATTGTCTCCGCATGGTGTATCCAATGATTCAACCTGAGGGGTCCTCTGTTCTTTCGCCAACTGTTTCAAACAGACATTCTTGGCGATGTGATAAAGGAATGTTCTGAATTTGGCAATAGGGCGGTACGATGGGACGCAGCGCCATAACCGTAAGAATGTTTCCTGGCAGAGGTCTTCCGCAAGCGTTCGGTTTTTGACAAACCGACAGATAAAGTTTAAAGTGTTCGTATAGTGTCGCTCGGTTAAAATTCGGAATGCGTCTCTATTTCCATCCTTCACAGAGAGCATCAACTGCTCATCAGTATGTAACATGCTTGTCTCCTCAAACGAGGAGCGTCTCAAGCGAAGGCGCGCAACCCTCCTTCCATTCCAGTATACTGGAGGATGCCTGCTTGTTCGCTCCTTGGCCTGTGCCTTTTCCCTAATCGAGTCCTAATCCAACAACGGCGCACGTCGGCAATTTTAGATGCCTGTGCCTTTCTTGAGGTGCGCTCTCCTAAAGCGCAATCTCTATCACTACTTCTACTTCCGTTATCCCATACACTCTTGCCAACGGCCCCAGTGTGAGGCGTTGCCGTTGTTAAACACAAAACACTTTGATACATTCTATAACCCTCCTCTTAGGTTACTCATCAGACAGGGTAATATTCGGTACCCATTTTTTTGATCGTAAAAAACTCGAGGGTATTGTCCAGATAATGGTTTGGTTTCCTTGTTCGTTTTAGAAGAAACCCCCTACATCCCCCTTATCAGGGGGACTTTGCGTATATCCGTACCATTAGTTAGGCAACACCGTCCAAAACTCTAATGTTTCCCGACTCCCAATGCTGTCTCAATTTGCTGGCTGACGTATGACATCGAATAACTAAAAACAAAATAGATAACTGCGGCGAACAGATATACTTCGGCTTGCAGCCCAAGCCAGTCGGGATTGGCGATAACACTTTTAGAGACACCCAAGAGGTCGATGAGTCCGATGATAGAGACAAGGGATGTGTCCTTAAATAGAGCGATGAATTGCCCAACAATTGCTGGAATGACTGAGCGAAGTGCTTGCGGTAGGACTATGAATAGCATCGTCTGCGCGTAGTTGAGTCCTATTGCTTGTGATGCCTCATGTTGCCCTCTGGGAATCCCTTGAAGTCCGCCACGAACATTCTCTGCCATGTAGGCGGCGGAAAAGAAGGTTATTCCGAACATCATCCGTAAAACTTGGTTAATATCAAGACCCGGCATAAAGATCGGTATCAAGATATTTCCCATGAATAGGATTGTTATCAGCGGCACACCGCGAACTGTCTCAATATATGCCGTTGAAACCCATCGGATAGCGGGAAGATTGCTTTGACGACAGAGTGCTAAAAACACGCCAAGCGGAAAAGAGACGACAATACCGACAACTGCCAGGATCAGTGTAAGGAGAAGTCCGCCCCAATTGCTTGTCAGCACACCATTTTCCCCGAACCCACGTAACACCACCATTACCAAAGGAAAGGAGAGCAGCCAGCCTCCCAAAATCCAACGGCGTAAACCTGTTCTGCCACGCCCTAAAAATAGTGAGATTGCGATTGAAGCTACCGCCCCTAAGAACCATCCGCGCGTTGGGAGTTCAAAAGGAAGCAGAGCTCCGATGAACCAAATGCCACCGAGGACAATGGCAAACCGGAGTGCCAAACCACCCCATATACCGGCACTTAAACCCACGAGCGTGCCCAAGATATAAACCACACACCATACGCGCCAGATCTGTTCCCGTGAGTAGGATCCGACTGCAAAGAGTTGAAGATTAGCAGGAATAACGCTCCACTTTGCTCCAGTGAATGCCCAGGTCAAAAGCCCCTTAAAAATAAAAAACAGGAACAAAAGAGCCAAACAGGTCAAGAGCGCGTTGTACCAAGTATTAAATAAATTGTCCTTAAGCCATCGCGGTAGACCTTTTGTGCTAACCGGGGGTTTAATTGCTTGCGTAAGTTCTCGTTCTTCCACTGGGTGGTGTGCCTTTCTAATTGGTTATCAATTTCTCAGTCATCGTCCGATACGGTTAATCCGACGGTTGTACCAATTCATGACTGTTGATGTCGTCAAACTTATAACCAGATAGCTTACCATAATCATGGCAAAAACGGGAATAGATTGTCCGGTCTGAGACATCATGATATTCCCTACACTGAATAGATCAGGGAAACCGATTGCGACAGCCAAACTTGAGTTCTTTGCGAGATTCAGGTACTGACTTGTGAGTGGTGGCATGATGATAGGGACAGCCTGAGGGAGGACAATTAGACGTAATGTATGTGATTCATTCAAACCGACGGCTTTCGCGGCTTCCCGTTGTCCCTTGACGACCGACTGTATACCGCTTCTCACGATTTCGGCAATAAAAGCCCCTGTATACGCAGAGAGCCCAATTAAAAGTGCAGCAAACTCTGGTGAAAGGCTCATCCCGCCTTTGAAGTTGAAACTTCCCAGCACTGGTAAATCCAGCGTAAAGGGTTTGCCGGGTGTGAGGAACCATCCACAGAGCGCGACTATAAGGAAAGCAGGTAGTGCCCATTTGGCACGAAAACCCGGACGATCTATCTGTTGGAGTTGCCACCATCGTACAACATAGAGAATCGCTGCCAGAAGCAAACCTGCACCGAGAAAGCCCAGCCAAATTTT
>JAKZUG010000193.1:0-18203 GCA_047516705.1 Candidatus Poribacteria bacterium
TCCATCATGTCAGCATAGTGAACGCCGACATCAAGCAGTACACCACTTTGGTCTTTCTGATGTCGCCAGACGGAGATAAGCATGCGGTTTCCACCACCGATTGCATGATGCATGAGGAAACGCGGTGTACCGATAACTTCCGCGTCAAGCAGTGCTTTCGCAAGCCTGTTGATTGGGTCGCGTCGGTAGTTTTCTGCGACGCTGAGGATGGCATCAGATGCCTCAGCAGCACGGCGAATGAGGTTGCACGCGCGAACGGTTAACCCCATCGGTTTTTCCACCAAGGTATGCCAGCCGCGTTCGAGGGTTTCAACAGCGACGGTATGGTGATACGGCGGTGTAGTTGTCACATCCACAGCGTCAACACCGACTTCAGCGAGTTCCTCCAGGCTTCCAACCACAGCAGGTTTTTCACCAAAACGTTCTGCTGCTTGTGCAGCGAGTGACTCGGCATTGGCAAGAACTGGGTCGCATGCACCGACAAGGCTAAATCGTGTCCATCCTGCCCGATGGAGTTCTGCTAACCCATACATGTGCCGGTGTCCCATCCCGCCACATCCAACGATTGCCAACCTAATTTTATCCATGTTATCCCCTTGCAGTCTATAGATGCGTTTTGGAAGCACGTCCGCTTTTTAGTTCAGGAGTGCTTCTAACCGCTTGAGATCAGTTTCCATTTGCGCTACGTTGTCGCGGTAGTGTTGGGAACGGCTAAGCACTTTATTGGCATAATTTTTACCTCTGCTGATAAGGGGACCAGCTACTCCCACCTTACCGGGTCCAACGTTATAAGCGCCGAGTGCCAAGGTCAGATTACCTCTATATTTCTCTAAAAGCGTCTTAAAATAAGTTAAACCGGTGTGCAAGTTTTTGTGTGGATCAAATCGTTCGTCTATGTGTGAATCACGGTTCGGCTTCCGTTTGTCCCGATACTTCGGTACTGTGAGCCCAAGATCGCGTGCAGTTTCCGGCATCATCTGCATCAATCCGCCTGCTCCGTTCTTAGACACGGCGATCGGATTAAAGTTGGACTCAGCGTGGATAATGGCAAGCATGAGTTCTACATCAATATCGCATTGCTTTGCTATTTGGACCGCCTTGTCCGCGGACTTCGGTTGTTCTGTTTTTTGTGTTCCGGTTGCCGGTTTGGATACTGGTGCTTGTGGCGTATAAGTGGGTGGTGCGCTCGATTCTTGCTGTGTTGTTTCAATCCGCCGTTTTGGTTGTTGTGTTTCAGTTGTTGATTCGGATACTGGTGCTTGCGGTGCACTTAAAGCGACAGCGTCTGATTTCTGTGCGATAGGTTGCGTTCCGCCAAAAGATATACCTATTGAAACAAGATGTCTGTGCTCAAGGTTTTCTTGATTGAGGTAGGTGTAATGGAGCTGCTTTCCCAATTGGTTAAGTGAAAATCCGAGACTCCATGATTGAGATGGGGGCTCGTCGCCAAAGGTAAATGTCGAACCGATGCGGGCAGCGATTGTTTCACTCCCGATTTCTAAGCTTGTACCAAGGTATGGAGGTGTAATATCTAACCGGTTGTGCCACCGGATAATTGGGTGAGGTGTAAGCACAACACCAAAGGCAAGTTGTTGGTCGAAGGTTTGTAAAACCTGTCCGTTTCTATGCCGAATGGTAACTCCAGAAATATCGCGTAACCGAATTCCGACAGCAAAGTGAGTGTTAAATTCCGTCAACACACCTACATCATAATTTTGTGCCCAGAGGCTACCGTAATAAGGTGCGCGACTATACCCTGTGCTGGCACCGAGTTGCAAAGGACCGAATTTCCTCGCATAAGAGAGGAGTGCCTGATTATTTCCGAGTTCAAAACTACCAATCGGATTTGCAGCATGATCTAACAGAAACCGATCGCCGCCATTTAAGTCGAGGAAATTTATACCGAATGTACCGATAGATTTGATAGGATAAGCGAGGGAGACAGCACCTTGAGACAGGTCGTAGATCAGATTTCCACGCTGTAGCATAGCAAGCCCCGCGGGATTCCAGAGGGGACTTGTTGCATCATCTGCACCGCTGATAAATGCGCCACCCAATCCGATCCCGCGAGTGCCAACTTCGGGTCTCAGGTTGATCGGATCTGATAATGTGCTTTTTTGACCGAGAAAATACGCGAATAAGAGAAAAACAGTTGCTACGAGTAGCAGACCCCGTTTACGGTATGGTAATGTACTTAGTTGGTTTTTCACTTCTGCCTTTGTACCTAATTTCAAAATGTAAATGGGGTCCGGTTGATATACCAGTGTTTCCGGACAAGCCAATTACCTTTCCTTGGCTTACAGTTTGCCCAACTTTTACTCTGATGCGTGACAAATGCCCATACCAAGTGGTAAAATTGCCTTTGTGTTCTATACCGACGATTTTCCCGTAACCGCCTTTCTGCCCAGCAAAGATGACTCTACCTGTCTTGGAAGCGTAAACGCGTGTCCCAACAGCGGCACGCAAGTCTATACCTTCATGAAACCGGTAACGACGGGTTACAGGATGAGGTCGATAGCCATACTTTGATGTAAGAACTAACAGTACCCGAAGAGGGTCTCTAAAACCGAAACTCCCATCATACGGGATCCGAATTTCTGCGCCAATCTGTAGGTTGCGAGGCGAAGAGATATCGTTGATTCTCTGCAGAACCTTCCATTCAACGTTATGGAGGCGGGCGATACCGATCAAAGTATCGCCGGGTTTAACCTGATAGAGAATTTCATTAAAGGCGAAGGCTTTTCCAGGGATACGTAGTGTCTTCCCAGTCTGTATGCGGTGTGCTGACTCAATGCTGTTTGCTTGGATAATCGATTTGACGGGTACTTTGTACTTCTGCGCGATTTCCGACAATGTCTCGCCTTTCTGAACCAGATGTTGCTGAACACCAGCAGCGAATGCTGTTCCAAAAAGAGCCACTATAAACAAAACAGCTATAAATATATAAATTAACCTTCTCTTCATTTGGCACCCTGACAAAACAAAACAGAGGCAAACCCTGCCGAAGTCCGAGCAGTGCGGATATTGCTCGCTTAGACAGAATCTGCTACTATTAACTAATTTCTAACGGTCAGCAAGACATTTTTTGTGTCTGTAAAAATTTGTGTATCGGTTTTAATTCCAGAAGATCCGACCGAAACAACTTCACTGATCACAGTCACGACGAGTTGAATGACTTCAACTCGAACGTTTTCCCCATTTAGCGTTTGAGGGGCTGTCCAGGTGACAGGATTTTCGCTAGAGGCGGAAAGTTTCCCAAATTGGGTAATGTTCAACCAATTTAGCGTAACACTGGTACCTCTGACCCCTTTCACCGAAGCAGTCAATTCCACCGCTTCACCGGGTTGCACCGTTTTCTTTGTAACGGTAATTTTTACGTCAAGATCGGTAACCTGCTCCGGCGCCGCTACGTCCGGGATTTGTGTAAATTCAACGACATCGTCTGTGGCTTCACGATCTTCTGCCGTTGTCCCGTCTTCTGAGACAGGATTTTTTAGATTGCTACCGCCGCAGCCTGCTAAACTTAATACAAGGCCTACTAGGAGAATATAAATACCTATTAGGGACATGTAAAAAAACATGTCAATTCGAAAGACTCGCATGGCACCATCCTCTCTTCATATCAGCTTGATTGAAACGCTATTTTTATCAACAAAGAGACTTTTGAACTTGGACAAATAACGGTTTGTGTTTTCTCGCGGTTCTTGTTCAATAGGAACGTGTTCCAAAGCCCTCAATATTAAAAACCGAACGAGTTTACAAATTATACCCTAATCGTTCAAATCATAGGTTTGTTGATAAATAACGGACAGTGAAGAGAATTGGTTACAAAATCAATAAATTCGACAATAAAGCGTTCGGCTGGGAGGGTTAATCCCAGCCAGAACTATGGATTATTTTCTTGTGTTTTCTATCTGATCGCGCAGGAAGGCGATAATATCGGCAATGTCTTGGTCGCTGAGAATATCCGGGGCATAAAACGGCATGAGAGAACCGCCGCCTCGAATTTTGGTAGCCCAGCGCGCCATTGTTGCGTCGATATCGCGTGGTGCTCTGGTGCGAACGAGTTGAGGACCGATACCAGATTTTTTAGCCGTTGGGTGACAAGTAATGCATGTACGTCCGAAAAGTTGCCAGCCTTTGCTTGCATCACCGCTCATAGCGGCGATTTTTTCACCCGCTGCCTTTTTGGCATCGTCATCGAGCATGGCAATTTCAAATTCGGGACCTTTATTGTCCCCAGAGATAGTTTCAAAATAAGCCATGAGTGCTTCGGCATGTTCTGCTGGTATTGCGGTAGGATTAACTTTATCGCCCGGCACCCTCTGTAAGAAATGCTCATAACAGAAGCCGCCGCCGCCCGCTGCACGTGCAAAGTCTGGGCCTTTGATCATTCCACCTTTTGCTTCTCCACGGTGTGGGACACCAACGACGCTATGCCCTGCTCGAATGACACCATCGGGATTTTCTGTTTCATCGAAATCCGCGTGGCAATTTGCGCAGGTAAGCCCGGTTGCTTTTGAAGGGTCAATTGTGCCTTTAAAGGTTGAATCGTGAAAAAGTTCGCGCCCCAGTTGCGCTTTGTCCGACATTTGCGCTTGTGTGAAAAAGATGAATGCCGTGATCAAAACGCCACATAGGGCAAACGAAACGAATTTACGCATCATAAATCTCCTTTTAATGATGTATTCTTCAAGCATTGTACCAAATAATGCTATTTATTGTCAATAAAAAAAATGAAAACGGTGTTTTGCACCGAATATTGAGACACTTTATAGTCTGTATCGTCGATTGGAGAGACTTAAGTCTCTTCTAACAGAGCGATGTAGGGCAGATTCCGATACTGCTGTGCGTAATCAAGTCCATACCCGACCACGAACGCATCTGGGATCTCAAAACCGATATAGTCGATAGCGACAGGTACTTGGTGTTGAGAAGGTTTGTCAAGTAGTGTGCATACCTTAACGGTTTTCGGGTTCAGCGTTCGGAGATGTTCACGGAGAAACCTCAAGGTGTGCCCAGTATCAACAATATCCTCAACAATGAGGACATGCCGCTGTTCAAGATAATCGCTGCCGCCGCGGATGAGTTGAATCGTTGATGGCTTTGTATTGTTGTGGTAACTCGTGAGTTGCACGAATTCAAATCGGACCCGGACTTCTCTACCCGAATCTGTAAACTGTGCGCCAAAGATAGCGCGCGCGAGATCCGCGAAAAATAGCACACTCCCCCTGAGTACGCCAAGGAGAACTAATTCTTGATTTTCGTAATCGGTGGAAATCTGCGCTCCAAGTTCACCAATGCGGTTCTGAAGACAGGATTCAGAGATGAGAACGGATTCAGAAAGAGGTTTCGTCGCTGACATAACGTAGGTAAAGATATTGCCGCGTGTCAGGTTTGATCTTGAAAGATTCGCTGGTAGTGTAACCGATGACCCACAAAATCTCGTTGCTACAAACAAGCAATGGAATGCTATCGCGTTCGCAGCGAGGCACCTTGGCATCTATAAAAAAATCCTTAATCTTTTTCGTTCCCCGCATACCGTATGGCTGAAACCGGTCGCCTTGCTGCCGATTACGTACTGTGAGCGGAACTGTTTCTGAAGAGGGTTCCGCAAACACCTTCCTTAATTTGTCATAATCAAATATTGCTTCAAACTTGCCATCGGGTAATGCAAGCGTTCCAAGGGACTCAACATGACCCAATTCAGCAGTAATTTCTGTATTTAAAACTTCTATAGACGTTTTACCAACAGTAGCTACCGGATAAACGAAACTTTCCATTTCAACCGGTTTTCTTTCAAAGATGAGCTGCTGATATGCGCGTCGAAATCGCAAATCGTTCGGAAGTGCCAACACGGTGTTCGGGGCATCCCCTTCAACAAGGTTTAGCATTGCTTCACAATGTGCGAAATAGAGATCGCTCATATCACCCAACATTTCAAAGACGCTCTGCCGGAGTATCCGCCTCTGTAATGCGACATGGTACTGACGGAATTTCACCCTATCCAGTACAACGTTCTTCTGAGGACCTTGTATCCGACACGTCTCAAATGCTTTTCGTGCGACTGTGTCAAGGTATTCCGATTCAGTGCCTAACACGTCAGCAGTACGACTTAATCCAGTTTTGATATTCGGATTATAATCACGTGCAAGTTGCGGTATCAACTCACGGCGGATACGGTTACGAAGATAGTATGTATCCGTGTTAGTTGCATCATGTCTCGGTACAATGCCAATTGACGTAAGAAACGCTTCAATGTTTTGACGTGTAAACCCCGCGAGTGGTCTAATAAATTTCATGTTCCTAACGGGTGAGATGCCTTTCAAACCAGTGGCACCGCTCCCGCGAATGAGGTTCATCAAAACTGTCTCAGCGATATCGTCCTGATGGTGTCCTAAGGCTACTTTAGTGGCACTAACTTCCGGACAAACAGATTCGTAAAATTGATAGCGCGCCCTGCGACCCGCCGCCTCTACAGAGAGTTTCCATTGTTTTACCAAACGCGGCACTTCCGCACGTTGAATAGTGCAAGGCAGCTCCAAGTGTGCTGCGTGCTGTTGGACAAATTCCGCGTCTGCGTCTGCATCCGGACGGAGACAGTGATTTAAATGCACAACGTGAAGTTTGCAGCTGAGTTGCGAGCGTAAAGCGTGTAACCCGTACAGAAGTGCAAGCGAATCTGCGCCGCCTGAGACCGCAACGAGCACAGTCTCACCATCTTCAATCATCTTGTACTGTGAAATGAAGCGGTGCATCTGTCGCACAAAGTCAATTGTCATGAGGTGTGCCAATTTTTAACAGCAAGTTTTGCCGTTTGAATACTAACTGGGCTGCAAAGTGCGCTAAAAAGGGCAATGCCGGTGCGGAGAGTCGAACTCCGGACAGCACGATTATGAGTCGTGTGCTCTAAACCACTGAGCTACACCGGCACTTTTCTTAGGTGGGGTTTCAAATCCGCCCCTGAAACCTATATTAACGTGAGTTTGATAATAAAAATATGAGTGTCTCCGTAGGTTGGGTAGAGCGGTGAAGGACCAAGAACCCCCCAGTCTATCAGGAAAATACTGCTTTTCAATGATCTATTCATGGAAATAGACATAGCGAAACCCAACAATCTAACGCTGCACGTGTGAGAATATATCGAGTTTCTAACCTACACTGCTTATGTCAAACTCGCGTTATATTAAATATAACATATATTACAGAAAAAGTCAAATGTTTTTTATCATATCAGGAACACCGGCGGTCCTTCCATTTCAGAGCGACGGGCATAGGTTTCCATTTGTTAGGACCTGGCTCCGTGCTTCCACACCATTATCCATCTATAAGGTGACTCTGAAGCATTTTACAGGTAAGGTGTCATATCCCACAAATAGATAACCCCGTCAAATCCACCGCTCGCAAGCAGACGACTATCTGGTGAAAAGGCAAAAGATTCAACATCGCTTTTATGCCCTGACAACTCAACGATAAGTTCGCGAGTTTCTACATCCCAGACCTGAATCCGCTGCTCCGGCCACGTTCCGCCGATAACGAGTCGGCTGCCGTTGGGTGAAAACGCAAGGGATTCAAAATCCACTGTATCAAGCGTAGCAATGGGTTGCCACGTCTTTGTACACCACAAGGTAACCGTTTTGGTTGTACCTGTCGCGAGGCACTTTCCATTGGGCGAAAACGCGATCCCTCTGACCATCCCAGAACTTTCAAGTGTAGCGATATTTTCCCCTGTAGCAACTTCCCACACCTTGGCAGTTTTGTCAACAGGACTATCGCCATCAGAAAAAAAGGTAGTTCTGCCATCTGCATGTTTTCGCATTTCCCAGTTGTCACCACCGCCACTGACCAAGAGGGTTCCATCAGGTGAGAACACGAGGGATAGGATGCGACCTATATGCCCCAATAGGGTTTGAAAGCATTGCTGTGTCTCTACATGCCAAAGCTTGACCGTTTTATCCCTGCCACCTGTCGCTAACAACATACTATCCGGTGACATCGCGACGGTATCAACAAGCCCGCTATGCGTGAAACTGGCGCGCTTTTCCTCATCCCACAATTCAATGGTATCATATTCTGGATAAGCGGTACAACCGAGTCCAAAGCAATCCCCTTCGGGTGAAAACGCAAGAGCTCGCCCCCTGCCTTCACTGCCTTTCAAGGTCTTGATATTTTCTCCAGTGTCCACATCCCATAATGTGACGGAATTATAGTAAAGCCCAAAAATATGTGAACAGAGTAGGATTTGGTACTTCTTCACTCGCTGGCGAGGTTTCCCAACCTCGCCAACTCAGGTGTAAAGGTAATTATAGGCTTTACTATAATGGCCTCCCTGAGACTTACGAGGTGTTTTCCGTCCGGTGAAAATTGAACCCGTCGTCCGCTGCTATCTTTATGATGGTCTATAGATAGGGTTGTTTTTTTTCTACCAATCCATTTTTCTTCGTGAGCTGCAGGTGGCCCCAGTATACCATCCACAACGCGTAACACGCTGGTAGTACCATCCGGATAGTATGTCGCCATAAAGGTACTATCTGGAGAAAACTCAACAGCGTCAATCGGTTTTTCATGGGTAACACACCAAAGTTGTTCCCCAGTCTCAACGTCCCAGAGTATTGTAGAGCAATCCCTACGCTGACCGGCAGTTGCCAGATACCGTCCATCTGGAGAAAAAGCGATGTATCCTATGCCACCTGTGTTGAAAGTCTGAACATGCCCTGAGTCGAATGTTACAGATTTCTCTTGTTTTTCATGCTCTAAAAGTCCAGCGGATTTCTTCTGTGTCGATATACCAGAGTGTCGCAGTCGCGTCGCTGCTGCCGGTAGCTAAAAGCGTGCCATCTGGAGAGAAAGCTGTTGAAGTCACTGAACCTTGATGGGTGATGGTAAAGCAGGCGGTTCCAGTCTCAACATCCCAGAGTGTCGCGGTCACGTCCCTACTGCTGGTAGCGATAAATTTACCATTGGGTGAAAATGTAATTGCATTCACGTAACCTTTATGGATGTAGGTAGCAAGTGCTGTACCAGTATTGATATCCCATAGTGTTGTTTTACCGTCCCAATCCCCGGCAGCGATTCGAGTGCCGTCAGGCGAAAAAACAGCTTTTGAAAGGAGTCCGGTACCTTCAACCGCTACTAACGACACGAAATCTTTGGTGTGGGCATCATAGAGCCATACACCAAGGCTGGATGCTATGGCAATCAGATTTTCGTCTGGTGACACAGCAACATCAGATATACCGCCTTTTTCAAATCGTGCAACCGCTCCGGGCGGTAAACAGACAGTATTCTCTCGCGGATAATTAGCCGCAAAGACTTTAAGGGTCTGATCGGAGGTACTCATCGAACTGCTCCTTAAGAATGAAGGAAATAAGGTATGTCGGATGCGTCAAATTGTGTTAAAGAAAGTAATACTTCGCTCGTTCGGCTTCTGGCGTACGGTCCGGGCGCGTTCGATACCAGCGGAAGTGTTCATAGTGCGCAGTGTAGTGTTCGCCATCCCGACTGTCATTGTAGCTGAGAAACAGCATCCGCCGGGCACTGTCTGATGTATTGGATGCCGCTGCATGTGGCGTGAAACAGGTAAAGATTGCCAAATCCCCGGGTTCTAAGTCCACATAGACGTGTTCCTCGTTCGCAAGGCGTTCGGAGTCAATCTGGGTTTTGTCAAGCGAACCATGTTCATGTAAAAATCCTTGATGATGACCGGTCCACAGTTCTGTGCAACCGTTCTCTTTCGTGCTTGCGTCAAGCGCGACTGAAACCGTAAGGAGACTGTGCGGGAAGCCTTGCCACCAATTGTAATCCTGATGAAGTCCGTTACCGTGGCTGTCGGGTGGTTTGAAGATGAGCTTATCTTTGAACAGTACGGCTTCATAGCCATCATATAGGGATGCTAACCGATCCATAATACGCCTGTCACGGGTGAGTGCAGAAAAAAGCGGCGAGATATTCACAAACGGGTCGATTTTCCATGGCTGGCCATCTGCCAGCATCTCAAAGCGGAGATTGTATTTCGGTTCAAGTTGAAATTCACGGTTCAACGACAGCGCATGATCGACAATCTGTTCTGCCTCTTGGCGGTAGGTCTCAATCTCTTCAGGTTGGAACACATTACGAAGAATGAGGAATCCTTTCTCGTGATACTTGTCAACTTCAGCGGTATCAAGTGCGAAATGGAGTTGACGTTGCTGTGCACCGTTCCATTGCGGTGTGCCTATTTCAGATGGGCGTTCAACACTTACCATCGTTGTCTCCTGTCCGTTACTGAACCCGAGCATCTGTTTTCAACTGTCCCCAGCGAGTTGTAAGTTTGCCATTCGGCTCAACTGCGAAGGAAGGGATATCTGCGCCGTCGATGCTCAGATTGTCGAAATGGACGTTTGCCTCATACGCAATAAAACCGATACGTCCGCTGTTTCGGAATTTCATATCATCATCTCCGTCGAACAAAAGTTCATCATCAACGAAACATTGATAATTCTGCCCTTCTGCGATAACCTTAAGACGATGGGTTTTGCCAACCTCCGGTTCAGCCGGTAAAGGGGTTGCGATATGCTCGAATTGATTCTCTTTCCATCGGGATAACTGGCATTTATGTTGGTCTGTGCGAATCCAGAACCGCATACCGTTGTCCCCGTCCTTATCGGCGCGGATTAACACACCCGCCGCATTCACGTTCACGTTTTCCACCAACGTCACATCCACCTCAACGGTGTAATCCGTCCAACCTTCATCACCGAACATCGTCTTGGCGTACTGTGCGCCAGAGGTCTCGGCATAGGCATCCTTTACGATCTTCCACTCGCCGCTGACAGCGTTCCAGCCATCGGGAAGCCCATTGTCGAAATTTTCCTGCCATACCCCTGCCGAAGCAATGGAAGTTAACATAGCGACCAAGAATATAACAGCTACTGCATTTGCATAACGCATTGGTTCCTCCTGCCTATCGTTTTGTTGATGTAGACAGTTTGATGTCTGTACATATTATTGCTGATTTGCCGACAGCATCAACAATTAAGAGCGTGTTTGAAAAGTGTTCGTTGGAAAACAGATATCCTGCATTATATTTTCTGGACATCGGTTGCCATCTTACCAAAAGAGGGAGAAAAGTTCAAGAAGATTGTAGAGGGAAGGATGAAGAGGATTGCAGGGGGGGGATTTGAACCCCCGTCCTCCGGGTTATGAGCCCGACGAGCTACCTGGCTGCTCTACCCTGCGGCAAGTTTTTAATTATGGTCCTTCTGCTCGGTTTTTCCGTTGTCAAAACCGATTTTCGCTTAGGTTAGGTACTCTCTTTTCTTTAAATGAGATTCCAAACCATGGTCGAGGAGGGACTTGAACCCTCACACCTTTTCACGGGCGACGGATTTTAAGTCCGTTGTGTCTACCGATTCCACCACTCGACCGCAAAGAGTATTAATAGTATACACCATCGGTAGGTGTTTGTCAACTTTTTTTGATTTTATTTTCCAAAAAGTGCTGATTCCACTATGTTTATGTGAAATTATAGTAAAGTCCAAAAACATCTGAACACAATAGGGTTTGATACTTCACCGCCGCTGGCGAGGTTTTGCGGCGTACACACCCAAATGCGATCTGCATTCCTAACCTCGCCAATTCCTTAGTGTCCATTTAATTGTAGGCTTTACTATATATGCTATTTTCTGGCAATGTCAAGGTTTAATCGGGAACCTGGCGGGTTTCAGAGTCATTCAGTTGTCCCACAGGATCAATATTCGGATTTTCCAGAACCCCTTGTAGGAGCGATCTCCGAATCGCGACTGCTCCGATAGAAACGCCGCAAAACCGAAAGCTGAATGGCTCTGGGCGGGTTTTCTTAGCACTTGACTTTTTTTTCGGAATCGCATATCATAGGCTATTATGAAAAACATCAAACTTGCATCAGGGCACGAAATGCCGATACTCGGTTTAGGAACTTGGCAGCTCAAAGGCAGGCAGTGCGAACGCATCGTTAAGGAAGCCATTGAGTTGGGCTATACCCACATTGACACAGCGTGGATGTACCAAAACCAGCGCGATATCGGGAAAGCACTTCGCGACATTCACATCGACCGCGAAAATATTTTTCTTACCACTAAAATTTGGCACATCCATCTCAAGCATGCCGATGTCCTCGCTCAGTTTGAAGAGTGCCTAAGCGATTTGCAAATGGATTACGTCGATCTGTTATTGATTCACCATCCGAGCGACTCTGTTCCGGTTGCTGAAACTTTTGAGGCATTCCAAAAGCTTTACGACGCGGGTCAAGTGAAAAGCATCGGCATCAGTAACTTTAGCATCGCTCAAGTTGAAGAAGCGTGTGAGGTCTCAGAACTTCCGATTTGCACGAATCAGGTAGAGTATCATGTACGCAGAAATCGTGCGGAATTACGAGATTATTGCCATGCCCGTGATATTGTGATGACAGCGCATCGTCCTCTCGCTGTTGGGAATCTTGCTGGTGATGGGGTGTTGGGCGAGATCGGTGAGAAGCATGGAAAGACAGCAGCACAGATTGCCTTAAGGTGGTTAATACAACAGGAGATCATCACAATTCCTAAGTCAGGTTCGGTGCCACATTTACAAGAAAATTTAGATGTCTTCGCGTGGCAGCTGACTGACGAAGAGATGCGAATGCTTGATACCGTAACGTAGGGACAGATAGAGTGATTTCAGGGCACTTGTAGCATAACCTGTTAGGTGCGTTTTCATGGATTTTCTTAAGGAGCGTAGCTCGTAATGAAATGGAGAGCGGATTCGAGAAAGGGACGTTAAATTTCAAATCCACGTTATTTAACCGCAAGGTATAATTAAAAAATGAAATTTGGACTGTTTTATGAACATCAGATTCCGCGCCCGTGGTATGAGGGTGCGGAACATCAACTTTTTCAAGATGCCTTGGCACAGGTAGAACTCGCTGACAAACTTGGTTTCGACTATATCTGGGAGGTAGAACACCATTTCCTTGAGGAGTATTCGCACTCTTCTGCGCCAGAGGTATTCCTCGCGGCTTGTAGCCAGCGGACGACGCAGATTCGATTAGGACATGGGATTGTGTTGATGCCCCCAGCGTACAACCATCCAGCACGCGTTGCCGAACGGATTTCGACACTGGACTTAGTATCAAACGGACGTGTAGAATGGGGAACAGGAGAGTCAGCCTCGCATATAGAGCTCGGTGGATTCAATGTGGATCCGAAACATAAACGTGAGATGTGGGCAGAATGCACACGCGAGACGGCAAAAATGATGACGCAATCGCCTTATGCCGGGTATGAGGGACAGTATTTTTCGATGCCGACGCGTAATGTCGTTCCAAAACCGTTGCAGACACCACATCCACCGCCATGGGTGGCTTGTTCGAGTCGCGATAGCCTTCGTTACGCCGCCAAATACGGACTCGGCGCGTTAACCTTCGCTTTTGTTGATGCAAGCGAAGCCAAATTTTGGGTGGAAGAGTATTATGAGATTTTTGAGAAGGAGTGCGAACCGCTAACGCAGCGGGTCAACCCTAACATCGCTATGGTATCGGGGTTTTCCTGCCACAACGATGAGGAAACTGCTGTCGCGCGCGGGTTAGATGGGTTCCGTTTTTTCCGCTTTGCGCTTGCACACTACTATCACGGCGGTTCACAGATACCCGGACAGACGGATATTTGGCAGTTATATAAACAGACAACGCAGGAACCTACTGAAGGTAGGGCAGGCATCGGTACGCCAGATCAGGTGCGTGAACACTTAGAGGTGATGGAAGACGCGGGAGTGGATCAGGTTGTTTTCATTCAGCAGGCTGGCGCGAACCGCCATGAAGATATATGCGAATCGCTGGAACTGTTTGCAGAACGAGTGCTCCCAGATTTCAAGGCGCGGGACGCAGCACAGGTTGAGAGAAAAACTAAACGACTTGCTAAAGCGATTGAGAGAGCAGAAAAACAAAAACCGGCTTTGGCTTCTCTCAGTGAGATACCGGTTGTGGATGCCTATCCGGTACTCAAGCGGAAGTTAGAAGAGAAAGTAGAGGAAACCGGTGATCCTGAAATGAGTGATGATGGTGAGAAATTTCTGTTGTCGATAGAGGGTGGAAAACGCACTGAGAAGAACACGTAGACACCGGTGCGTTTGCCAAATGCGCTTAGGTGGAGTCCAAAATGAAGAATGTGTTGGTCGTTGACGACGATGAGAAAATCTGTTGGGCATTTGAGCAGTTCTTAGAGAGTGAAGGCTACTCTCCTAGTATTGCGAATAGTGCTGAGGAGGGCTTGCGCCGCATCGCAGCTGACAAGCCGGATGTTGTTCTGCTTGATGTGAATTTGCCCGGGATGAGTGGCTTGGAGGCGTTAGAAGAGATTAAAGCCCATCATCCGTGGGTGATTGTGGTTATCATCACGGCTTATGACGATGTAGAAACAACAATAGAGGCGATGCGCTTGCAGGCGTTTGATTTTGTTCCGAAACCGATTGATCTGGATATCGTCAAGAGTGTACTGGAGCGTGCCTTCAGAACGCAATCCATCCGCAGCACCTTGCCTGTAGAGATAGCGGACGAGTCGCCAGCGGCACAGATTGGTGGACATCGACTGATTGGAAAAAGCAGCCAGATGCGCGAGATATACAAACTCATCGGGGTTATGGCAAGTAATACTGTAACAGTACTGATTGAGGGTGAAACAGGGACAGGCAAAGATCTTGTTGCACGCGCAATTCATGCCGGGAGTGAACGGAAGGAGAAGCCATTCATTCCGGTTGATTGTGGTGCACTCCCTGATGAACTTTTGGAGAGTGAACTCTTCGGTTATGAAGCCGGTGCGTTCACAGGTGCGAAGACAGAAGGGAAACCGGGGCGATTTGAACTGGCAGATGGTGGCACCCTTTTCCTTGACGAAGTCGGCAACATGACCCCGACACTACAGGTGAAGCTGCTCCGTGCTTTGCAGACGCAAGAGATTGAGCGGTTAGGTGGAACGCGCACACTTAAAGTGGATGTCCGCGTCATCGCCGCCACGAACCAAGAACTTAGCGAAATGGTAAAACGGGGGCAATTCCGTGAGGATCTCTACTACCGTTTCAGACGTATCGCACTCCATCTCCCACCGTTGCGGGAACGTCAAGAGGACATTTCATTGCTCGTCACACACTTTCTGCAACTTATTCAAAAGGAACTCGGCAAACCGATTCGCGGTATCTCTGAAGACGGGATGAAACTACTACAAGACTATGCGTGGCCCGGCAATGTTCGGGAGTTAGAGAACTGTCTCAGAAGCGCAGCAGCAATCTCCCGCGCGAATGTGATTCTTCCGGACGACCTACCCCCAGAAATTCGCATAGGAAGCGAGATAGGTCCTACCGATGGTTCACAATTAGAGATTTCTCTCAAATCCATTTTACAAGATACTACAAGAGAAGCAATCGCGCAGGGGAAACAAGGGCTTTACGAAGATGTCGTCGCTGTATTGGATAAAGCATTAATTGAACTCGTCCTTGATGAATTTTCGGGCAATCATAGCAAGACAGCTGAATTGCTGGGCATGAGTCGAACTACACTTTTGAAGAAAATTAAACAGAGTAGTCGTACTGATGTTGAATAGGCACGGCAGGAGATAAAACTTATGGGATCGTGGATTCGGATTGCGCACCGTGGTGCATCCGGTAGCGCACCAGAAAATACGCTCTCGGCGTTCAAGAAGGCACTCGAAATTGGTGTTGATGCTGTTGAACTTGATCTACACGGCACCGCTGATGGTGAAATTGTCGTGATACACGACTCCTCCTTGGATCGAACGACGAACCTCCATGGGCATATCAACGAAACCACTTTAGAAACGATTCGAGGTGCCGATGCTGGCGAATGGTTTGATGCCGAATTTGCGGGTGAGCCGGTGCCGACGCTTGCAGAGGCATTAGCATGCATCGGAAAAGAGACAATTGCTGTTCTGGAGATCAAAGACCCGCTGATAGCCGAGGCAGTTGTCGCAAAAATTCATGAGACGGATACGCTGGATCTCACCGTTGTTATCTCCTTTCATACCGCGGTTTTACAAACTATCCGTGCATTAGAATCTCGCATTGCAACCGGATGGCTCATTGGGAATCACGATAAACACGTGTCTCCTGTTCGGCTGTGCCAGCAATTAGGGGAGCTGGGTAGCAGTCTGCTGAATATCAATCACGAGTTGATCACGGCGGAATTCGCCTATGAAATCCGGCGGCGCGGTATCGCTCTATGGTGTTGGACCGTGGATGACATTGCTCGCATGCGCGAAATGCAGACGTTCGGTGTGCAGGGTATCACGTCAAACTACCCGGCACGCTTCGCTATGGTTTAGTTTTGTCTCAACTTGTACGCCCTTTTGATCCCCGCCAAAATGCGATCACGATATATGCCAGAATCGGATAAGACAGCAACGCTGTTGACCAAGCGACCCCCTCTAATCCCCAATACTGCATAAATAACCAATTGAGAAGCGGATTTAGGAGAAGCCGGATTAGGGTTGCCGTGACAACGGTTTTATGTGCTTGACGCGCGAGGTGTGCTCGGATGAGTAGCCTGCTAATTAAACGCGGAAGCGTTCCCAACAGATAGATGCCGAGCAATGAAGCAATATGAAACTGCCCCACCTCAGACAATTCGCCGTGTCCGTACGAAACTGATACGATGTTCTCCCGAAGAAGATAAAAACCCGTCAAGAACGGCACCATCAGCACCAACAGTGCGACGACTCCTTGCCAGACACTTCGTTGTAGTTGCGTTCCGTTGGTGGTTGAGCCGTTTTCTGAGTGGGATTCAGATGAAGAGATCTTTGCCCAATGCGACAGTAGAACAGGAAGCGTTACGCCTGTGAGTGTTTCCGGAATGGCACACAAGCGGAGCGCATAATCAAGTTTCGAGACGGAGCTTGTCCCTAATCTGCTTGCCATTCCTCTGTCAACGACCGGGTTTAATCCATCGGAAATCGCTGCTCCCATCTTGGGTAGACATTGGCGCAGGAACTGTTTGGTGTACGGTGTCTCCTGTAAATCAAGTTTCAGATGGTGCGCGCGCAGGTTCAGGATAGCACAGCATCGCGGAAATAGTACAACCACTTGGAACAGTTCACCGAGGATCAGGGCAAGCGGTATACTGAACCAAGTTAGAGATGACTTGAACAGATAAATAGTCCCAATGACAAGGACACCACGGATTCCTTGCACAATAACGGGTACTTGAAACGCTTGATAGGTATCTAATATCGCCTTGAGCATCCAACGGATTGATGCAATAATCGCAAAGCAGAGGAATCCACACACGATGCCGATTGCGGTAATAGGCGGGAGTCCGGCATTTGGTAAAAAGCGTTGCGAAACTGCCCACGAAATGGCGACAAGGAGACAGCAAAGCCACGGCATTATTGTGATATAACGGGAAAAGATTGATTGTACACAGTGTTGTGCTTCAGTTTCGCCTTTCGCACGGGCTTCGGCTAACAGGGGGACGAGGACGGAATAGGCGGAGGCGGCACTGAGTAGCTCAATAAGGAATACAGCGATACCCCAATAATAGTAGATGAAATCCATCTCCACTGGGTCGCCGAACCAGTTAGCGAGGGCGATGAAGATAAGAAGTGTGCCAGCACGTCCGATCAGACTCAGCGGTGCGACAACGAGGATATTTTTGAGAATAGAAGATTCTGTTTGGGGGGCATGATTCGGCATGCAATGTTTGAGCGGTGTGCTTGGTGTAGACAGAAAATTGACAGATTGTGAGTTTCGTGATTGGAGTGTCGTCGGGTTGAAGCCGAAGACATTCTGTCGCGTACAGATATTACGTCCAGAGATGGCTATGATTATATCACATTTTTGGCAAAAAAAGTCAAATTTATTTTATGGAATTGTGGAGATATATCGTTTACAGGTTATTTTGTAGGAGAGACGCTGGTACTCGACTGGTAAGCTGCTGGTGCGGAAGGAATCTTTGCGATCAGCGTTTTTTTGATAGTATACTGAACATGGGTACATTGTTTTAAGCGAAATGCTGCGAAATCTAGCGAAATGCTGCGAAAAAACTACACTTACAACTTGTGTTAGTTAACTCATAGTTTTTGTTATTTGCACAGATATTAGATATTGTCCTATAAACATATTGAAGAAACCGCCAAGCAAATAAACCCTACGGGACTAAAGATCGTATCCATCTATGAGAATTACGGGCAAAACGATATGCTTATGTG
>JAKZUG010000194.1:0-3505 GCA_047516705.1 Candidatus Poribacteria bacterium
TCCCACAAGTAAAACCGATTTCTCCAGCATGCAACCGATGGCAAACTTCGCCTTTCAAAGCCTTGTTCGGTTTTTTTTGCTATTGTGGATTTCGCGCTTAAGTTAATTGCCCCGCCATCGAGGACATAGGATTCCGCGGCATAACTCTTCCCTGCCCCCGTTTCGGCAATAAGTCCGAGAACTCGGACATCACGATTGAAAACGCGCTGCATCTGAGCGGCGTTCTCTTCAAGTGTCCCGTAAAGCTTGTTTTCGTATTCCGGCTTGCGCAGCACAGGAGACGGACGTCTTATCGCCAACGGGCTGAGTTCTCCTTCCCGCACGGCAAGCACCTTATCTGTTACAGGCAAGCCAGCAGCAGGTAGCAAGGGCAAGATGCCGGTATCGTCCCAGATATCTGTTATGTGTGTCGCTTCCGTCGGTAGTCCGGCATCAGATGTAAATGCGCGAATCCATACAGCACCCTCTTGCTCCCATAGCAAAACGTGTCCATCGCCAATGTTGCTGCCAGGTGAGGTCCAGTAGTAAACACCATCTTCTTCTTGGAGATAAGGAAACCCACGTTTCAAAAACGCCTCTTTGGCAAGATTAAGGTTGTGCGAACTGAGGAACGCTGGCACAATAGGCACAGCTTGAGCGGTGGGTTCCGATTTTTCTTTTCCAAGCGGTGCAGGTTCGTGAAGTGCAGCACGAAGCGTATCAATGGTGGCAAAGAGGACCTCTTTGGCAATCGTAGGCGGGTCTAACAGATTTCCAACCAATATCTCATGACGCGCATCCCAGCAACTATATCCCTTGTCACCAAAGATTTCAAGGTACACATCGCGATGGTATGGATTTTCTGCTGTCGGTGTGTGTTTATAGATATACTGCTTCGCTTCATCAGTATTGGGATGCAGGTAATCCTGTACTCTGCAAGAGAAACGGATCCCTCCGGATTTTGACAACGTCAATAGTGGATTCGCAACGGCGTTGGTGAGTGCCTCAATACAGAGAAGAACGGCATCGGGAGCAGCAGAAATGGTGTCATACTTAAACTCAATGTCGTGCCATTGCGCGCCATCGTGTTCTGAAGGTGTGCCCGTATAGACTTGAATTCCCCATGATTTGTGCCATAGCGAGCTATTCCAGTCTTCTGTGCCTTGTCGTTTCAAGAACCGCTCACCCCCAAAATCCCTCGGACCATGGTCGGCTTGAGGCGCGTGCCCTATTGGCATAAAGGAGATGTCTGTTTGCTCAAGTTCATAGAGGTTCACAGGATATCTCCACGCGCAATAGACCGTAAAATGGTAAGGCAGACCTTTGTACAGCGCAGGGGTTACGACTGTTTTCCGCTGCCGAAGCGGTTTTTTGTGTCGTTGATGACAACGCTGAATAATATCTTTTAAGGCGTTCATAATTTATTTCCAAGTAGATGGTTCATTATTCGCGTAAGTTTTGTAGGGCGAACTGTCAGTCTACGGGTTACCAAACGCAATTTAACAGGATTTTGCGACACCTTAAAGTCGTATAATATCCCAAATTCATTTTTTCGTCAAGTTTTTACAGAAAAAAGGGTAGAGCCATTCAGTTTTCGATTTTAGAGAAAGCGTCGCGACCGGGAGGTCGCTCCTACAAAGAAAGTTTTCAATCGGAAGATCGAAACTACGGGAGAACTGAATGACTCTGGTGTATGATTTCAAAATGAACGGCAATCCGCATGATATTCAAGGAAAAATGAGGTTTGAACACTCATGGTCTTTTAGGTGGCAACTTGGGTTAGAATAACCGAATGAGTTTCAAGAATTAAAACTATAGTAAAATCTACAATTATTTGGACATTGTAGGGCGAGATTAGGAAACTTCGCCAGCAGAGATAGGGCTAACTACCACCCCGTTACTGGGAACGGGGAAGGGCATCTATTATCGAACTCACGTTAAAGTAGTGGTGATCTCTATGTAGCGACTTCTTTTCTCAAAGTGTGGTTTGACATTGTGTTTTGATGCATAATTTTCAACACCACACTTACCGGAAATCGCCTGAGTTAAACAGGTATTTCGGTGCCAACACCGTTAGCGACACACCGCGGACGACCAGAAGCAGTGTCAACGCACCCCACAACCCGTGATTTCCAAAAGGTATTAGCAGATAGACTGCACTAAAAAAGAGTAGTGTTGACAGAATCATAGCATTCCGCATTGCCTTAGAAGCAGTTGCCCCCAGATAAATACCATCCCAAATGTAGGCAGTGACGTTGACTACAGGCGCAATGATTATCCAGATAAGATAAGGTTTTGCTTGTTCGACAAGCGGCATCTGATTTGTGAAGAGATGGAGTAGCCGTTCTCCAAAGACGACGAGAATTATCATAATCATACCGGCGAACAGAAACGCCCAAAAGAAGATTAGGCGTGTTGTCCGTTTGAGATTTCGCATATCCTGCGCGCCTTTGTATTTGCCAATCATGCTCTCTGCTGCGAAAGCGAACCCATCAATTGCATAGGACAATAAATTAACGTATTGTAGCAGAATAGTGTTAATTGCGAGGAAGGTATTACTTAAAGCCGCGGATTTCGCTGTGAAATAGGCATGACTGAACACAAGACAACAGGTCCTGATGAAGATGTCGCTGCTAATGCCGAGAAACCGTTTGAGTTTTGAAAAAACCAAGACCTCTCGTAGGTTCCACGATGTCAAGATACCTCGATAGTGCATGAAAAAGAGTGCGCTTGCCAAAACAAGCCCAACATACTGCGCGATAACAGTTGCTAAAGCAACCCCTTCTACCTTCATACCGAGCATCCGCACAAATACCAAGTTCAGGACAATATTGACAAGGTTCACCACAATCGTCAATAGCATCGGATAGCGGGCATTCTGTAACCCCAAAAAAACCCCGTGAATTGCGTGCAGGCACAATGTCGCTGGCGCAGCGTAGATGCGGATATGAAAATAGGCTCGGGCATGGTGTTCTACTTCAGGACTCGCATTAATAAGCAGGAAACTGAGATCTATAAGCGACCATTGGAAGATAAAGAGTAGCAGACTTGATATGATGCCGATGAAAGTCGCTTGGAGCAGTAAGCGTCCGCATTCGGGGATGTCGTTTTCTCCGAAGGCTTGTGCAGCCAATCCGGTTGTTGCCATCCTGAGAAACCCAAATCCCCAATAAATAAAATTGAAGATAACCCCACCGATGCCGACTGCACCGAGATAATATTCGGGTTCCAACCGTCCCATCAAGGCGGTATCCACTGCACCTAAAAGTGGGATAGAAAAATTGCTAATAATATTGGGAAGTGCAAGTCGATAGATTTGCTTGCTGATATTTTCAGGGTTATGCATAGAGATGTCCGTTCCATTTCTATCTTAGAGTCTATCCGAAATTACAATGAAAATCAAGGGATATTTGGTCTGTGAGAGATCGAGTGTTCAGACTTGTGTTCCTCGGTAGACTCCAAGGAGGTAATAAAAAAACGTGAGTTCGATAATAAAATCTAAATATAGACGTAGGTTGGGTAGAGC
>JAKZUG010000195.1:0-4980 GCA_047516705.1 Candidatus Poribacteria bacterium
AGCGAGTGCGTTGACTTGCCCTATATGTTCTGTGAATAGAAGCGTCTCTTTTCCATCGGGTACATCGTATACCCATACGCCGACATCCGTTCCGACGATAAGGCGAGTGCCATCTGGCGAAAATCGCATTAGATTAATGCCACCTTTTCCGAGGCGTGCGATGGCACCTTCGGGTAATCCGATTTTTGTATTATCTTGTGCGGAACTGGTTAGAAGGAGTACAGTGTTTAGAAGGAAGACTGTAAAGAGGAGAAAGAGGAGGCGTTTCATTTTGACACTCCTTTGTGGTTTACTCTTCAAACTTCGCGGAAAACTTGCAAAAAAACAACATTTGTGTAATACTTGAATTATACAACACTTTTCTCTAATTTACCAAAGCGAATTTCTCTATGGAAGAAGGAAGTCATAATGGTTGAACACATCGTCCTACTCAAGTTGAAATCGGAAGTTACCGCTGCACAACTGGAAACTCTGTCAGATACCCTTATGGGAATGGCTGATGAAATTCCGGGGATTGAATCTATAACTGCTGGCACAAACAACAGTCCTGAAGGCAAAAGCCAGGGATACGCGTACGGTTTTATCGTCCGTTTCACAGATGAAGCGGCACGCGACGCATATCTGCCACACCCTTTTCACCGTCAGGTGGCAGGTGAACACATCCGTCCACTTGTTGAGGACGTTCTCGTTTTCGATTATTCCGCTTAAATCACACAATAACCTTGGCATCGCTATAGCGTTACCAACACCAATATCCCAATCTTTTTTATTCTCGCGCGAGGTCTCTTTTTCCAAGAGTGTCTCTCGTCCCTTGGAGGTCAAATAGATGAGTTGGAACATAGTCGTCGTTGTTTCAGATACCCTACGAACCGCATATCTCAGTCCTTACGGCAACGATTGGGTTCGGACACCGAATTTGGCACGGTTTGCCGAACAGAGCGTCAGATTTACAAATGCGCATCCGGAATGCCTACCCACGATTCCGACGCGCCGTACGTTACATACTGGTAGACGTGCCTACCCGTTCAGTAGCTATACTCCGGTGCCGTGGGACAACGTCTATACCCCCGGTTGGCAGCCGATGTCTTCCGAAGAACCTGCGATCGCTGAATCGCTTGTCCGTAATGGGTATCACACCGGTTTCTTCGCCGATGTCCCACATTATTTCGTGCCGGGGATGAACTTCACGCGAGGGTTCCGACAGTGGGAGTTTGTCCGAGGTCAAGCCGAAGACCGCTACCGTGGTGGCGCGCACGCCGATCCTGCTCTGATCTCTCGATATCGCGGGAATCCTGAGCGTGTCCGCGCCCATATTGTGAATGTCCAACCCGAACGTCCGGAGGAGACCTGGCCCACCGCGCGGTTATTCCGCTCCGCAATCGAATTCGTTGAACACAACCATCAAAACACGCCGTTTTATCTCTATGTTGATGGATTCACACCGCACGAAACATGGGAGGCACCCATCCACTACTACGACCTCTACGGGAGCCGAGAGGATCGGGAACCTGTCTGTCTCAACCTGCCCTACGGTTCGCTCAAAGATGAGGAACTTGAAGCACGACTGCCAAGCGTGAAAGCCAACTATGCCGGTTTGGTAACCCTCGTGGATACATGGTTCGGAAGGTTAGTGGATACCATTGATCGCCTCGGATTGCGCGAAAACACGCTTATCGTTTTCCTCAGCGACCACGGCACCAACTTCGCAGAGAATCCGGACAAAGCTACCGGAAAACCTGCCAATTTTATGTACCCCGGCACGATGAACATCCCAATGTTGGTGAGCCATCCGTCCGGTGTTAATGGCGGTACAACGTGCGATGAGTTCGTCTATACACTTGATGTCCCTGCCACCGTCATGGCGGCGAGCCAAGTTGAACCTGCTGGTGAGATTCAAGGACAGAGTCTGCTCCCACTCGTCGAAGGGAAAAGCGGTTTTGAATCGCGTGACTACTTGACCTGTCGTTATGTTAACTCTGTCTGGTATAAAGACGCGAAGAGTTGGTATTTCTCCAGTGTTGATTTTAATAACGGTATACGGCTGTTTGATCTTGAATCAGACATCGACTGCCAGCACAACATCGCTGATCAAGGTGCAGAGCGGATTGCACTTGCCCAAGAACGCATCTTAGCCGACGCAGGTGGACATCTGCCCCACTACAAACGCCAAGGCAGGACGGATGCCCTCGGCAGACCGCAGTTCGCTGAGGCTTAGTTTTTACGGATACATCACTTTACCGCTGGCGAGGTTTAATAAGGTTTAATTATTTAAATCGGTAACTCCTATTTTCCCAGGTCCGGTAGGTGCGGTTTTGCGGTGTACTCACCCAAATGCGATCTGCATTCCTAACCGCACCGGACATCGCTAAGAAATTACCGAATTATTTTTTTATCTTTATACAACCTTGCTGGTTTTCAAGAAACACTTACGGAAACCGTGAAAGTTAAATGGTCTTAAATATAGGCTTACTGTAAGACGGAGTTAAGTTATGAACCGTTTGCACTTCAGAAGATTCCGTGTTGCAATTCTAATTGGAATTGTGATTGTTACCTTTGTGTTTTCTTGGAACGGCATTGCACAAGAGGGTAAATCAAGCCTTTCCGGTCGCGTTGTAGATATGGATGGAAATCCAATCGCCAGGCTTAGTCTTGCTGTTAAGCCGGTCGAAATTAACATGGGACAGGAGATAGGACCGCTCGCGCCTCTTTCATCTTGGGCACGAGCGATGACTGATGCGGATGGACGTTTCTCTATCTCTAACATTGATCCGGTTTCATCAAGGTTGGTGATGTTTCCGGAACACGGTTCGCGTTTTGAGATCGTATCCGTTCAAATCGGGGGCTTGACCTTCAATTATACTAAGGTAGATGGTGTGGGTTTTCCGACCTGGTTAGGTCAACTGACTTTTGCTATTGAACCCGGCACGTCCCTTGAAGATATAGTGGTCAACGTGCAACCACCTGATATGCGAATTCGGGGACGAGTGCTCCTAAGAGACAGGACACCGCTTGCCAATGCGGAGATTGATTTCACTATCCGACGGCGGCGGCGAAGTCATGAGGGTTTCTTCCTTTTTCCGCGCAGCAGGGGTGCAAGCGGTGGAGCTACAAGATGTTTTGTTAAGACGGATGCCCAAGGTTACTTTGTAACATATAATCTAAGTGGAGCTGCAGAGTATTCAGTGTTGGTGAGATATGAGGGGGCATCCGCGAAATCAAGATGGGTTCGCCTTGAAAAGGGAGAGCGGTACGATAAATTCGTCTTGAGGCTCAACGATCTGGAAGAGCATCGTGTGAACCGAAGTAAAAGGGAGGAAGCGCGGCAGGCGGTATGGACAGTGAACCCCGAAAATGACCACGCTTATAAAAAGATCGCATGTGACAGTTGGGAAGACGCGAAAGATAAAGTAGAAGCCGAGGGTGTTTATCTTGTTGCGATTAACGACGCATCCGAGCAGCAATGGCTGGAGGCACTTTATCCAGAGAAAGCGTTCTTTTGGATTGGACTACGTGTTCCAGAAAAAGGGACATCATGGCAGTGGGACAGCGGTGAACCTCTCACTTACACCAATTGGGGAACCACAGGCAGACCTAATAGCACAACCAACGGTGTAAGAGAAGTTCCTATCGCCCTAATTTTTGCCTCAAAGAAATGGATGGCACTTGATACTAATAGTCGATTACTACCCGCGGTTAAGCACGCAATTCTCGAAAAGGAACATTACTAATCACGCCAGCAGCAGAAAAGTCAGTTCTACATGCTATAAGGGGATGTTCGCTATAACGGGTTTTCGTTTCGTACAACACACCTTTACGTTGCTAATAGTGCTCATTGTGGTGAGTTTCGCATTCGTATCGGATATCACCGCTGAGGAAAAACACGCAACGTTATCCGGACGTGTTCTCAGTGCAGAAGGTGAGCCAATTGTTGGTGCAACTATGATGCTCCAAATATCAACAGCACCAACTGATTCAGAGAGGCGGTTCACTTTCACCAAAATCACCCCAAGCCAAACACGATTAATGGTACTCCGTAATCCGTCGCAGCCAAGCCACACTCAGGTCCAAGCCATTAAGTTCGGAAGCGTGACATTCTACCCGCATTACTTCCATGATTCGTCCAGAGCAGCTACTTTTGCGATTAAGCCCGGAACGAATATCAAGGATGTAGAAGTCATCATGGAATATCAGCTGATTGTTCGAGGTAAGGTCGTTTTCAAAAACGGTGAACCACTTGCTAATACGTCCCTTAAAATTAACATTGATCGATTAGGTTTGGACGCGACAGATGGTTTTTACGCCAGTCGTTCCATTCAGACAGATGCAGATGGAACCTTCGTATACGCTACATACACACCCGGAATCCACATGCTGTCTGTTAACCATCGTGGGCTTGCCGCAGCATCGAAACCTTTTATCATTGAGGTGGCCAAACCGCGTGAGACGATGGTTTTGACACTTAATGGCAATGCCACCGATCTTTCCGTGTCACCGCCTAAAGAACCCGCAAAACAGCGTCCGTATCGCCCATCATATTCATATATCTCAGACGTTCCAGGAGTGTGGATAATAAATCCCGCAAATGGACACGCGTACAAATGGATTACCTGTGATGACCGAGAAGATGCCCAAGCCCAAGCCGCTATTGAAGAGGCGCATCTGGTTACGATTACGAATGAGCCAGAACAGATATGGCTTGAAGCCGTTTTTGGAGCCGGTCCGTATTGGATCGGTTTGACCGATGTTGCGAAAGAGGGTGAGTGGCAGTGGGAAACCGGCGAACCCGTTGCATACGCCAATTGGAAAGAGGATGATGAAGATGACCGATTTTTGATGGGACCACCTGCTTTTCTCGAGTTCTTGGGTTTCAGAGATGAGGTGGAGTTCCACGAAGAAAATGATGAGAGAGACCACGTTATTATGTCTAACCGGGCATGGAACGGGGAGATAGGAAAATGGCAGACAGCTGATCATCCGAAA
>JAKZUG010000196.1:0-5524 GCA_047516705.1 Candidatus Poribacteria bacterium
AACTTACAAGTAAATCGTTATAATGTCTAATGTATGCGAACACACCATCTAAGTACACAAGCGTACCTGCTTCATTTCGCTTCATCAAATTTTTCTTTAGGACATCTTGAAGCAATCCGCCAGATGAATATTCATATTTGGTCATACTTTGCCTCTTGACTGAAGTATATACATTGGCATAAATAACAGTGTCGAAACTTTTCCATACCATGTCCCCTGCTTCGTCTGTTGGCATCCCGTGTTTGTTAACAGCTTCCCTTATCAAATTTTCCGCATTATTTACCGGTGTCTCAGTCACATATCCTGCTGTTCGCAGTTTGTTATCCTTGAACGTATAGACTAATTTACAAGAG
Source organism: Candidatus Poribacteria bacterium (assembly GCA_047516705.1). Lineage (GTDB taxonomy): Bacteria > Poribacteria > WGA-4E > WGA-4E > WGA-3G > WGA-3G. The sequence continues at coordinate 354 of JAKZUG010000196.1, forward strand.
ACACCACCGACCTTATGCTTGTAGATGAGTTCAGTTTCAGTCCTTTGAAAGATTGGATTCCCCACTTCAGCAAGTTCAACACGTTCTTGACTGAATCCCCACCGCGTTTTTCGGAAATGGTAATCTTCGTCGGTCTCACCTAACATCTGTCCTAAGTTGGCACACCCTGATAGCAACGGTAGCAATGTCAAGAAACAAAATGCCAATTTTTTCATAATATTCTCCTTAAAATTTTAGGATTTTTAGTCTATAAAAAGTGTCTATCCAATCTTGACAATTCAGCTGTGGTAGGATTGCTGGACAAACTGGAGAAGTTGTGTCCTCGGCGTGCGAGTTCCAGGAAAAGGGTTCCGCCTGCGGTTGATTTTAGTGAACTGCCCAATATGACCCAATATCTCCTGTACGGCAAAATACCACCGGTTTACGTCGGTGTACTCTCTCGCCAATATTAGTACAAGAGCCTATCAGTTTCGGTCCTCTGTCCATGTTCATTCTACCGCCAATTTACCAGAAATTTGTTTCAGCCCTTGCTGATAGTTACGATTTTTCGGTTCAAGTGCCAATGCCTTTCGGATCGCCTGTTCAGCTTGCCGATAATCACCGCGCCGGAATTCAATGAGTGCGAGTGTATTGTAGTAACTTGCGACATTCGGATCCAGATGAATCGCCTCCTGTGCGTAACGCCGTGCCGTTTCTAATCCGCGTTTGGCATCCGCTTTCTCTCCGCTGGCAACCTTCGCGCTTAACTGTGCTAAAGCATGATACGCCTTCGGTAACCCGGATGTAAGGTAAGCCTTCTCTGCCGCACCAAAATCGCTTTTACCCGCCTGAAGTTCACCGATAAGATAATAGGTTTCTGTCAAAAATGGTGGTCGAAGCGGTAATCGTTCCGTCGGTTGCAAATCACCAGTAATAGATAACGAGAGGTTAACAGCCTTTTCAAGTGCTGTTAGTGCTGCAGTGGTCAAATCTCCATTATGTTGCTGACCGGTATCACCAGTTCCCCTCGCTTGATGTGCGTAACATAAACCGAGGTTGTGATACGCTTCGGCATCGTCCGGTTGCAGTGCGATAATCGTCAGATATGTATCAGTTGCCTCCGCATAACGCTTCTGATTCAACAAAATGGTCGCGATTTTTAGATGCGCCTCTAAAAATTGGGGGGCCAGTGTAACCGCTTGTCGGTAATGTTTTAAAGCGAGCACCGTCTTATTCTGCCTGAAATACGCCAATCCGATTCCTGCGTGCGCCTTTGCGAAGTCCGGTTGAAGTTCCAACGCCTTCTGTTGTGCAGCGACCGCCTCCTCGTATTTCTCAAGCATTGTATAGGCGACCCCGATACCGTTATAAGCAGCGACCAGTTGTGGATCCATACCGAGTGCTTTTTGGTATTCCCAAGCAGCTTTCTCATAGTGCCCTTCTTTGAGGTAAAGCCTACCGATATTGACGAGAACCTGCGCGCGTTCGGTTGCACCTTGTGTCCGCTGTAATGCACCGCGCAATTGGTGGAGGGGAGTGAGAGATGCTTTCCGTTCCTCAAATAGAGCCATCTGTTCGCGTGCGGCCGCGGCATTTCCTGCGCGGAGATACGCCTGTGCAAGATTATAGAGTGCCTCAACGAGTGCTGGATCGTTCTGATATGCGGTGCGATACGCGTTGATAGCGTCAGTCCATCGCTTTTCGTGTGCGTAGAGGAGACCTAACTGATAGTGTGCAGCTGCGAATTGGGGTGCGATAGCAATTGCCCGTAGTTGATGTCGGACCGCCGCTGCGTGTTCCCCGCGCTTACTATAGACATTCCCGATTTGATGATGAATCATCTCATCGTCCGAATCTAATGCAACCGCTACTTTGTAAGCGTCGAGAGCCTCGGCGTAACGGTGTGTGTTCGCGTAAGCACTCCCTAAAGCCGCGTGTGTATATGCCCAATCAGGAGCGGACGCAATCGCGCGTTGGTATGCCGCAATGGCATCCTCAAACTTTTCAAGTCCAATATACGCTAATCCCAAACCGTAGTAAGCCGCGGGAATATCCGAATCGGGTGCAGTTGCTGTGGTTCCCAGCGGTATGTTTGGTTCCGTGGTCGCTATTACCTGTTGATACTCGTCAATCGCCTCGGCATAAGCCTCAATTTGGAGGTAAACCTTTGCGAGCTTCAAGCGAATCTCAACCTGAGTACCATCCGCAGCCAATTGTGTCCTATAGGCACGAATCTGTGCTGTGATGTCTGCAGTACCTGTTTCTTGGCAAAATGCGTCTGGAAGCTGCCAGAAAGTAAGGTGGCACCCTATGAGTGCCACCCATGCAACTGTGTAATAGGAAAGTTTCGGTCGCACTTGCCACCGTCCCTACGGTCAAATGAGCACCGCCTAAAAACGTTGTTTGATGCGTCCCCATGTTGTCGTTAATTTATCCTGCGGTTCGACTGGCGTCTCACCGCCAATAATCTCATCACCAGAGACTTTGACATCATCAAAACTCGCAGCAGTTTCCCACGCCCAGACACCGGCTTGACCCGCGGCGTATCCGGCACCGGTTTCATCGGCGAGTTCACCTTGGTCTTCACCGTTAATCCAGAGTTTCATCAAATTACCTTCGACAACGACTTGCATATCGAACCATTCGCCGTTGGCGATAGTGATATTAGCTCCTGCAAGTTCGCCGATCTTGTCGCGAGCGTCCCACGCGCCTTCCTTATGCCGCCAAAGCTCCGTCTTATTATTCGGGACGTTGAGATAGTAGACGTAGTATTCCATCTCACTTTGGGCGCGAAAGACAACGCCTGCCCAGTTTCCTTCATCAAGTCGAACTTTCGCCTCAACGGTGTAATCTTCCCATCCGACCTCACCGATAAGGGAGTGTTCGGCTCTACCGCCCTGGGCGAGTTTATAAGTGCCATCTTCAACGCTCCAATCACCGTTAGCAGGTGCCCAATCGGCTGCATCCGCTTCAAATGACCAAGACTGTTCGCCTGCATAAGCAAAAGATGCCACGAGAATGAGGCAACAACTTACAACAGCTGGAAACAGATATTTCATAACATTGCTCCTTTTATAATAGATTTTAGAATTAATGAACCATCGTTGATCGGCGCGCTTACAAAGCGCGCCTGCTCATAAATATCCACATATCAAAACGCTCAAACGTGACTACAAGTACAAAGTACAAATTAAAGTCGTCTCAAAAGTTTTCGACAGGGTTTCCCGCAGAAAACCCTTGAGATGGAACTCTAAAAAATTAGTAAACCCGTTTGAGACGCGCCCATGTGGTTGCTAATTTGCGACGCGGGTCAACGGCAAGGGTATCTATGATATTGTCACCGGTAACCGTAACATCATCAAAACTCGCCTCGGTTTCCCATGCCCATACACCGATTTTGCCGGTTTTGTAGGTATCATCTTTATGCTCAGCCTGAAGTTTTCCGTTGAGATGGATCTCAAATTCACCACCCTCAACGACGACCTTCATATCAATCCATTCCTCGTTCTTTATCTGGACCTTTTCGACAGCGGGGATTTGCGCGACGTTGTCGCGGGCAGCCCATCCGCCTTCTTTGTGTCGCCAGAGTTCCGTCTTGTTATTCGGGACGTTGAGATAGTAGACGTAGTATTCCATCTCACTTTCGGCACGAAAAACGATACCCGCCCAATTGCCAGCATCCAACCGAACTTTCGCCTCAATGGTGTAGTTATCCCACTCCTCTTCACCAACGAGCGTGTGTTCAGCTTGTCCACCCTTGTCGACATGGTAGATCCCGCCCTTGATTTCCCACTCCCCATTGGCAACTTTCCAGTCCTTGTGCTTTTCTTCAAAGTCCCATAATTGGGTGCCTGCGTACGTCGGTAGCGAAAGGGCGATACCGAAAAGCACAACGAGACTCAATGCCGCTAATTTCGGCATTGTGATAGATATTCTCATATTCTCTCCGCTTGTCTTCCGTCAATATAATTTCGGAACGCGTCAAAACATTCCTCACTATTATGACAGTCTATCTGTAGACGCACTTTGAAAGCACCTAAGCGCGCCTACAGGCACAAATTATTAAAGTTGCCTCAAAAGTCTCTGACGAGGTTTTTACGCAGAAAACTACCGAGGCCGAACCCTATAAAAAATTAGTAAACCCGTTTGAGATAACCCCACGTGGTAGCCAGTTTGTGACTCGGGTCAACGGCAAGGGTATCTATGATATTATCACCGCTAACAGTGAAATCATCAAAGCTCGCCTCGGTTTCCCATGCCCACACACCGACTTGACCGGTTTTGTAGGTATCATCTTTATTTTCGGCCTGAAATTCACCGTTGAGGTGCACCTCAAAGGTGTCTCCATCAACGACTACCTTCATATCAATCCATTCCTCGTTCGCTATCTTCACACCTCCAACAGCAGGGGTTTTCACGATATTGTCCCGGGCAGTCCAGTCACCTTTTTTGTGCCGCCAGAGTTCTATTATGTTATCTGGCACATTGAGGTAGTAAATATAGTACTCCATCTCGCTTTGCGCGCGAAAAGCGATACCCGCCCAATTGCCAGCATCTACGCGAACTTTCGCCTCAATAGTATAGTTATCCCATTTTTCTTCACCGACGAGCGAATGTTCGGCGCGCCCGCCTATGTTAAGATGGTAGATCCCACCTTTGATTTCCCAGTCCCCATTGGCAACTTTCCAGTCATCGTGCTTTTCCTCAAAGTCCCACAATTGGGTACCCGCATACGTTGGTAGCGAAAGTGCCACACCGAAAAGCACAACGAGACTTAATGCCGCTAACTTCGGCACTGTGATAGTCATTCTCATAGTTTCTCCTCCATTTTTGTCAATCTAATTTAGACATTCGCCAATCCATTCCCCACCATTACAATAACAGCGGGAATTCTGTAAATAGAATACCTTTAAAGCATAAAAAAAGCAAGATTAACTTAAAAAGCATTCAGTTTTCAGTTATCGGTTGTCAGAATTAGGATTCACAGGATTAAAGGATTTTCAGGATTAGAAATGCCTCATGATTGAAAATTGTCTTTATAGAATTATGTGAGTTCGATAATAAAAATACAAGTGTACACGTAGGTTGGGTCAGAGTCATTTAGTTCTCCGATAAAAGTGAACCCTAAATCTCAACATACCCCTGTAGGAGCGAACTCCGATTCGCGACTTTCCAACCAAAACGGCTAAAAG
>JAKZUG010000197.1:0-8532 GCA_047516705.1 Candidatus Poribacteria bacterium
GTAACACAGGTAAAAACCGACCGGAGCCTTCCACATTGGCACGCTTACAACGAGACAACGCTTCTCGGGTTGAATCATGAAAAGTTTTATGTGTTGAGCGATGCGCCACGTGATTTTTCTCAGGTGCATATTAATGCCTTACCAGAAGGTGTTTCCCTAACAGAATCGCGTGTGACGGAAAATGCTGCCTTATTTCGACTGGAAAGGACTGGTGCTTCTCACGAGATTGATTTGTTATCACAGTTTCAGCTTGTGAGAACGGGGATTGTCCTGAATGGAGAAGAATTGCCTCGACAGAAAGGGGCAACTTTTCATTCAACTGAGGTTTCTATTTCTGGAATTCGCAAGTCCGCAATTGATGCGCACCCGCCATATCAGGGCATCAGCGGTGATGCATTCGGCGAATGGACACTCTCACTACCAGATACCCCGCATCTTCGTTTAGAATTTGATGTCGGATTACGGGACGGTTCTGAAAACTCTGATGGCGTAACGTTCATCGTTGCTGTTCAAGACAAGGAGATTTTCTGTCGTCATTACAACAAGCAGCGGTGGGAGCATATCAGTCTCGACTTGACACCCTATCGGAACCAGCGAGTTACACTCCGATTTACCACGACATCGGGTCCCGTTGGAAATAGCGCGTGGGATTGGGCGGTGTGGGGACACCCCGAAATTGTGTCTGAAGCCACAAACCCGCCGACAGAAGTAGCGTTTTTCCTGCCCAACGCACCGATAAAAAGTTTTCCTGATGCGGTTGAGCATCAAGGAAAGGGACAATATTCCCTTGAAACCGAGCTGCCGGCACAGGTGCTTCTTTTCTTCGATACCGCTCAAAAGGTGGACGGAGTCTATAATCTGAGAGATGCAGAATTCGTTGCTGGACTCCAGTATGATGGTATCTTCCGATTGGGGAGTGTTTGGGATTCAGGGCGACGGATGGAGTTAGTTGCTGATGGCGTGCGTAAGGAGACAATTTCAGCGCATCCACCTCCTAATGGGCAAACGGTTCTCCAGTTTTTGTTGTCTTTACCTCACGCCCAAGAATTGAAGTTCTCTTTTTCGATGGGATTGCCCGATAAGCGTTGTAGCCTTGACGGATTGTTCTTTAAAGTGTTTCTCAACGGTGAGATGCGATATGAACACTTTGCATTCAATACACCCGGTTGGGTAGATGCAGAAATCTCTCTGTCTGAGTTCGCGGGTGAAACCGTGTTGTTGGAATTGGTGACCGACTCTGTTGAAAGCGCGACCTGTGACTGGGCACACTGGGCAGATTTACTGATTACCGCTGGCGGAGTTGAACCTAAATGAAACTACTTGATACGGTTGCACTTGTGGAAGACATACCAGTACTCAAATTATATCGCGGACAGGTTGGCACTATTGTTGAGGAGTATGAACCGGGTGTATTTGAAGTTGAGTTTAGTGATTTCAAAGGTCAGACGTATGCTTTAGAGACGTTGCAGGCATCACAACTGATGGTTCTGCAGTATGAATTCCTTGACGATAGGAAATCTGCTTAATCAAACCTAAGTCTTTCCCGGAATTCACCTAAAATGGCAAGGCACCCACCGTAAAACAGCACCGCCAACGGAATCAGCACCCAAATCGAAAGGAATCCCTTCAACAGTGCTAAACCAATACCCATCACAGCAGTGAGGAAGGCTGCTTTCAAAAGCGTCGGCAATATGGGAAATGTTTCGCGGAATTTGACGATATTTTTTGAGATGTAGCCGATCCCAAAGATAAGCAAAAATACTTCGCTCATAACCATCGCTTTCGCCGCACCGACATGGCTGTAACGTGGAATCAAATATATATTCAGGCAGATGTTCAGGAGTGCAGTTGCCCCCATGAGAGCTGAGAATGCACGGCGTTTATCTGTTGCCCGTAGTACTGCCAATACTGCAGTCGTTACGAAGATGAGTCCACCTGCCCAACTGAGCCATTGAAGTGCTGTTGCTATTTTACCTACTTCATCGGGTGTGTAGGTTGGAAATAACACCGCCGTAATTTCAGGAGATAGGAGTGATAGCCCGACCGCGAGCGGAAATCCGCTCAGTATCATCCATCGCATACCAAACGTGTATGCTCCCGCGAATCTCCCTTTTTCTCTTTCCCATGCACGGGATAGCACCGGAAACATCGCACCCATCATGAACGCGCCTGGTAAAATCGTAAAGGCGTTGACAATTGTATACGCCAATCCATACCACGTGTTGGCATTTAAGCCTTCTGAACTTAACTTTGATAACATGATCGCATCTACACGGAAATAGAGCAGATGAAAGAGGTTACCGACAGCGAAAGGGAGTGCCTGCTGCATCAGCACCTTTACTGTCTCTCGACTCGGTTGGAAGCGGAGCGGCGTGAAGCGGAACCGGGTGAATCCGACGCTCAAGATGAGGTTAATACAACCTGCTATTAACATTACCTGGCAGACAGTCACCAATCCATATCCGAAGAGAATCGCACCGCCGCTGATTAAGAGAAACGCGCCACGCTCGGCAATCACGGTGAACGCCTCATATTTCATCTCCTCATGCGCGCGAAAAACGCACCGATACAACTGCGCGATGGAATTGGCAATTTCTGCTAATCCCAAGAAAACGATCATCTCCACAATGAGTGGGGTATAGAGGAATATGCCGCTGACTATCATGATACCGTATGCGATAATTGACAGAATCCCGCGAACGATGAGCGCGTTACCGAGGTAGTGACGCGTCTGTTCTATATGCAGCGTCATCTCCCGGATCAGTGGATTTTGTATACCGAGTTCTGTTAGGATAGCAATCAGGTTGGTGAGCGCGATCGCAACAAAGTAGCCGCCGAGTTCACTTTCAGTAAAATAACGAGGCATCAGCCAGAGTGTTATCACAAACGAGCCGAGGCGACCGATAAGGTGCGCGCTGGAAAGGGAGGATGTATTCTTAAAGATACGATTCATCTATGTTAAAGCTGCGAGAGTTGTTCGAGGATCAGTTCCCGAGGGGGACGATCAGAATTTCGTTTCCCGATATAGAGCCATTTCAGGTTACCCTCTTTATCGATTAAGAATGTCGCAGGCAGATACATGTCTTGACGATGGAAGTGATAGGGTTTTATAATACCGTAAGCCTCGTGAACAGATGAACCCGGATCTGCGAGCAGCGGGATGTCCATTGTTTCGGGATCCTTGAATTTTGCTGAAATTGCAAGCGGTTCAGGTTTAATCTTTACAACAACGGTATCGTATTTTTCGTTGAACAATTTTCGATCGGTCGCGAACTGCGCCGTGTAGTTGGCACAGACCGGTCAGTAAGTCTGAAGTAATAGACTGACAAGAACGTTCTTTTTTCCCTTATAATCTGAGAGTTTGAACTTTGTTTCTCCATCCGCTTCAGTGAGGTTAAAATCCGGGGCAGGTGAGCCGATAGGTAAAGATGTGTTCCGTTTGAGTTTAGCGAGTGCCGTTTCTCGCGTTTCTATTGTCTGTTTCTCGGTTTTATCGGTATCTTTCCACCGAACATAACCCGACTTGTCAATGATGAACACGCCTTTTTCAGCATTCTCAGACACGGGTCTCCATACTATCTCCACATCATATTTTGTCCTGTATTCTTCAACGAGTTCTGGCGAACTTGACTTCAAGTCAGGATTGGTATAATTAATAACAAACACATTTGCCTTTCCATGAAAATTCTCGGCATATTCAATATCTTTGGCGAGTTCAGAATCGAACACGCGCTCGCCGACTTCCAAGGTATGTGCAACTACAGGAACACCTACTAAAAGCAACAGGATGAGTAAATATCTACAAAAACGAGCAAATAACATCAGAATATCTCCTTAAAAAGTGTTTTGGGTCAATAAAGCCCGACTCTAACATAGTTCGGTACTAAAGTCCAGTAGTCATCAATATCGCTGTTCTGTAAACGTTGGGCACCGAGGTGAGCGATCATTGCACCGCGTGGGACATTGAAAATCGCATTAGCAAAGTATGCTCTCTCACCAAGTCTTTCTCTGGCAGCATCACCGTAAGATGTCAGTCCGTCACCAATGAAGTTGATAGTACAATTTGGAGAGGTATGCTCATCAAGACAATCAAGGAAAGCATCAATTGATAAGCAGAGGTCCTCACTACGCCGTCGCCATTCGGTTCCGCCTTCAAAAATGGCACCATAGACTTCATTTCGCCGTGCGTCCAGAAGTGGGCAGATAACGCTATTTGTCGATCCGAGGTTATAGGCGATTGCCTCCAAAGTTGAGACACCAACGATCGGTTTGTCCAGGGCGTAGCAGAGGGATTTAATCGTCGCAACGCCGATGCGGATACCCGTAAACGAACCGGGTCCGATGCCGACAGCGCATCCGTCTAAGTCGTCTGCGGTAATGTCGCTCCATTTTAAGACGGTATCAATCGCAGGCATGAGCCTGGAGGAGTGTGCTTGGACGATATTGAGCGTGTGCTCAGCGACTAAGTTATCGCCGTCAATTAAGGCGACGCTGCCGATAGGGGTTGAAGTGTCAATACCTAAAATCTTCATTCAAGTTCAATCAGTAATTCTGAGCCAGAGTCGTTGCCTAGCTCGCTTTCGATTAAAACCACCTCGGGAGTTACGGAATCCTGGACATTATCAGACAGAATAGCGGGCAAAATTTTATCTAATGTGCCTTGTAAATCTCCGGTAAAAGGTTCGTAAGGGATAGACAAAGTCTTTAAGACCTCTTCAAATCGTTTATATCCATTTTCGATTTGGAGTTCAACCCAGAGAATGCCCTCTGAATCCATTTGTTGTTTATTGGTGTCAGACAATTTATTAGCAACGAGAAAGCGGCTATCTCGTGCATAAACCGCATCTGCACTTTCAGGGTTGCCTTTTCCCATCAACTTCACTTCACAGGAATAGTCCTTCCCTGTGTCGTCAAACAGGTAAAAATCGGATTCACGTTGTGATTCTGGGAGATTTCCTTGGTCAAAGCATTTTTTCGGCACTTGGAAAAGTGCACATAGGGCGATCATCAACGGTTTTTCGACCTGTTTCCCAGCAGTGCTCCATAATCCACCCCGAAGTGCTGAACGTTTCACAGCGAGTGTATTGATCACAATCAGACTCTCATTGATATTCAAATCAACACTAACGTCCCGAAATCTTATTGTGAGGGCAACCTCCATACCACCTTGTTCAGTCAAACTGTTAATGGCATCGTAAAGTGCATCGTAATGTTCTAGCGATGCTTCCAACACAATTTTCTTGCTGGCTGAATTATACATATTTGAGATTGTTTTCATGTTCAGACCTGAATGAACAGCAACTTCCTCTTTGGTGAGTGAATCTGAGCAAAGGAGTTCCTTTTTGTACCAATCAACAGTTACATCCTCATTATCCAACTTTGCACAAGCAATTCGCTTGAAAAAGTCAACGACGTATTGTAAGAACTCGGCATTAATCAGAGTCAAAACTTCGGAACGGTAGTCTTGTCCTGCCAGCAGTTTTCGGATAATATTTTTGATAACGATTCCAGTAACGGTCATAGATTTTAATTCCTTTCAGCGAGTTCAGATTTTAAGTCAATAAGCGAAAGAACCCGAGGTTTCGCATGGGCAAACAAGTTGACATTAAGCACTTGATTTGCACGCTCAACATATTCTGATTCCTTTTCACAGAGTAGAAAGTGTCTTTCATGAGTTAAGGCAACGTGTCCAACAGTACCACTGCCTCCAAATGGATCGAAAACTAGGTCCCCTTTAAAAGAGTAAAATCGCACAATACATGATGCTAATTCAAATGGAAAAACTGCAGGATGAACTTTATCCGTTGCAGGATTTATATGCCAAAGGTTCGTTTTTTCATAGTCACCCATAACTCTGCTTGCGTCCACGGTCTCATCATCATACTGACGTATATTCCAGTCGATCAACCTGTCTGTTTTTTTTCGGTATACCATAACACTTTCAGTGACAGAATTCGCCTTATAACCGAGGGGCTTACGATGTTGAAAGAATCCGCCATTTCGGTTCTTTGCAGCATAGTCGGGTTTTGTCCAAACAATATCATCAATAAACTCCCACCCTATATCGGTGAGACGCGGGTGCATGTCGTAAGGAATGGCATACCGCTTGCTGGAATGCGCCCGACTGATGCGCGGCACGATAACAGGAGACGTGTTAAGCACAAAGAACCGTCCCTCCTTAGTAATACGGTGTGTCTCTTTGAAAATGGCGGTTAGGAACTCAAGATATGCTTCGTAACTCTGATAGATCGTGTAATCGCGCGCGTTGTAATAAGGAGGAGACGTGAAGGTGAGATGGATTGATTCATCAGGAATTACCTTTAGTGCTTTTTGTATATCAGCATGAATAATTACATTTTTGAGGGCATCTGGACTGGTCGGGTGATGCGGGTCTTTTTTTACGTTTTGTCGTCCTGATCTTTTGTGCTCTATTTCAATAGCAAGGTGTTCTTGGATAAGTTCATTTGGATGTTCGCGTAGCGAGTCTAACGCAGTTTGAACTTCGGGTTTCTCCTTGAAGTAGAGTAACGCACGCACAGATTGTAGAATAACCTTCGGATCCGTGTCGGTAAGGTAGTGCATCAAAATCGGTATCGCCTTCTCGCTTCTCATACGCCCAATAGCAGAAATCGCCTCGCGACGGGCAAAAGTATTTTTTTCGGTGGCTGCAAATTGTGAAAGTTCTGTTAGGAACCTTTCATTTTTGAGTTTGCCTACATTTTTTGCTGCGAGCATACGAATTTTTGGGTTCGCATGCATGAGCAATGGGATGAACAGTTCGCCATTAAATCCTGCTGGTAACTTACCGAGGTTATCAAGCAGAGACAGAAGTGCGGATTCATCGCAACTCGGTGCGAGGGTATTCTTGAAAAATAGTGAGTCTGGATTTAATTTTTCATGTTCAATGTTGGCTTTGGTTAACATCTTTTTTACTGGTTGCTCCTTTTTGTAAAATAATATTTAACGGAATAAGTCGTTTTGGACTTGAGAAATTCTTAAGTTCTATATAGTCGTGATTAGTGATAGGTTCGTTCATCGTCTTATATCTCCTTCTAAGATTTAACAACTACACCTATTTTAATAAATTCTTCATCAATTAACTTGTTAAAATCTTCGTTAATATACACCCATTCACGCTTACAAAGACTAAACGCTCTCTTAGTGTGGAACCCATAGATACACCTATTTTCGCAAACCTTTCATCACCTGACCACCGCTAAGTATATACAAGGTAGTCATCTGTATCTACGTTATGCTTCCTCGCAAAAATAAGGTTTCGCCTCGTATCCCATATTGTTGCGTTGTTTTCTATTTCAAGCATTTCCGCAACTTCAGGATTGCTTTTAAATGGTTCCTTTTCAGGATTGTTTTCGCCTTCAGTCAAATTCATCTTCCTTAATAAGTTACGAACACTCCCAGTCTTTGTTTTTGCCATTGCTAATCCCTCTCTCTATAGCTGTCCGATTCTAATATGACTTTTTTCGTCAAAAATTGTATAACGCAATAAGTAGTTTTGGACTTGACAAAAATTTGGGAGCAGTTTCTCTGTTTTTTCAAAACTTGCGATAAAATAGTGTTCATGGTTTCTTTCTGTCATCGTATTTTTTGATGCCCAATTTTTTGTATAAAGATTTTCGGTTGTCAATTCAAATTTTTTCCTCAACCACTGTAATAGGTGTTTAATCTTCCTCATAGGAGTCCCGAAGGGATTTCAAAACCCTCCGGGACATCTAACACAAAAGCTAATATTCAAATACCTATTCCGTTTTCAGCCCTGCCCATGTAGTGGCGAGTTTACCGTGCGCTTTCACATCAAGCGTATCCGGTAGTAACTTTTTGATCTCTGCTTGACTGAGAACGGAGGCATAGATTCGTGAGTCTTCGATGTGAGCGTCTAAATCACCGGGGCCTCCGGCTAAACCGCCGTGACGCTTACCCCAGATAGCCTCGGCATCCTTGTTATCAAAGGTCACGAATTGACCAAATGTGTAGTTCCCAATTTCGTCACCGTTACGATATATCCTCACACGCGCTGTTCCACCATCATCTTCGTACGAGATCGCCATCATAATCAGCTCTCCCGTTTTCTTTTCCTCAAATCCAGGATCTGGATCCTGGGTTCGGTGAAACCAGCCACTACCCGCCATCCAACGATGAGGCTGGCGTTCCCCAAAGACGATCGCGTCAAATGTCGGATCGGAGAGGCGGTCAATTGTTAATATTGAGCCTTTCTGGACATCAAGATCATCCATGATAGCCTATGACACCAACGTCTTTTCTCCGATATCCGGCCCATCGTATCCACTGGCGATTGCCCACTTACCAAAGTCAACATTTATAGTAAAACCGAAAAATAAGTTGACACTTCTGGGAATAACAACCCCTCCTTCGCTGGCGGGGTTTGTAACCCCGCCTATTCAGAATGTCCAAGTAATTATAGGCTTCACTATAATTGTCCATCCTCGATTTTAGCATCCATGAGTGTAATGTCGGCAAAGTTACCAGTAAGATCTTCAAGTTCGACACCTTTTT
>JAKZUG010000198.1:0-7003 GCA_047516705.1 Candidatus Poribacteria bacterium
GATAAACACGGTGCACTATGTGTATGCGTAAAACAGGTCACAAAATGCGCACGCGAGATGCCTGCTATTTCCTTGATTCGACGAGATACTTCCTCGGTCAGTACGTCCGGTAAACCGCAGTTTTCGACAGCCACGAGAACAACTGGGTTATCTGTGTCACTGCCGATAGCGAGTGCTTTTGCCCATATCCGCTGGATGATACCGTCGGATTCTGTGCGACGGCTCCCTTAACCGCTGAGCCGGATCGGGTAATCCGGCGTAATATCTACTTCTGCAACACCAACTTCTATAACACTATTGTTATCTGCCATGTGAGTTTCTCCTTGCAGTTAGAATCGTAGGGTGAATGCGAACAGGTGTCTGTCTGAATCGTAGGTAAAATCTCCGAACACCAAACTGTATTCCAGATATGTAGTGCCAAGTCTTAGACCGGCACCCACTGAAAAATGCAGCGTTGAATTAGTACGTCCTGTTCCGATTCGGAGTGCCACCGTTTTCGGCACCGATCCTGTCCATGCTTTGTGTAATTCACTGCCAATAGCAAAACCGACACCTCTTTGTCCATTGTCGTGCCGGATATCTGCCGCTACTGTAATCCATTCCAGAGGTTCATAAGCGATACCAATGCCGAGTCGAAACGGGAGCGGTTCCGCCAAGTCTGCGCGCAGAAGATTTTCAAAAATCACCCCTACCAGCAGCGGCGGGTTGGTATGTTGTGCATCGAGCCATACTTCCGTTTGAAACCCAATATCTAATTCTAATTGACTGACCGTCCTCTCAAGTGTCGGTCGTTTCACATGAACAATGTCCCGAACTCGGTCGCCAAACTGCAATTCTTCAAAGATAGCCTCAATCAGTTCTTCAGGTACCTCTACATCTACTTCCGGTCCGTGGCGCGCTTCCAAATTTAAGGTTGAGATCGTTGTGCCTCGGTCTACTGTTTGATTTATCCACTTGAGGCGTGCTCCTGCTGCTAATTTCCCGAACTCTCGACTGTAACCGAGTACCCAATTCCGCTCTTGGAACAGGTCGTAATCCGTGATTAAATCCGTCTTGGCAGAAAACTGGCGTAGGTTCCGATTGTATTCAGCGTCGATGCTTTCAAACGTGAAATTCGCAAAATTCGTGGATCGAGCGGTATAACCAGCACTCATGCCCCAATTGCCGAACGCGCGTGAGTAGTAAAGTCCCGGATAAACGCCAATATTCGCTTCGCCGACAAATTGCTCTGTCCCATGTTTCGATAGTTCTGCCCAATGGAAATTTTCAAGTGCAACACCGAGGGCAACGTTGTGGTGTTTGGTGTGCGCAAGAGATGCAGGGTTCCCAAATATACCCGCATCATCTGCGGAGGTTGCGATACGGGTACCCCCCATACCTGTAATACGGAGCAGTTCGTTCGCGGGACTCGATATTGGCACGGCTGCGGCTAAGATACAAAATGCCAGAAGAGTGGTGAGGTATCGGCATCCCACGCTATTGTACATCTACACTCATCACCTCAGCGAAAATATCCTCTAACGAATGTCTCACTTCACGCAACTGCCGGAGTTGTACACCGGTATCGTAAGCGAGTTTGAAAAAGAACTTTGTGCCTGTCTCTTCCTGACTTCCGGACGTAACCCGCAAGTGATTATCAGGACGCACTTCAACGTGGTAGTTGTGGTGTTCTAAAGCGGTGATGTAAGCCTCGCTATTACCTACAATCCGCAGATCAAAGGCTTGTCCCTTGTTTTTTTTCATGGACTCTATCTGCCCTTGGATAACAACACTCCCGTGCGAGAGCGCGATGATCTCATGGCACGCAAATTCTACATCGGGCAGCAGATGCGAAGACAAAATCACATTGATGCCTTTATTAGATGAGATGTCTTTAACAAGTTCAAGCATCTCCTCCCTACCATTTGTATCCATTCCGTTTGTCGGTTCATCAAGGAGGAGCAACTTTGGATCGTGTATCAATGCTTGTGCTAACTTCACGCGCTGTTTCATACCCGCTGAATATCCATCTATTGTTCGGTATCGTTCCTCATCCAAACCGACGTAATAGAGCACTTCGTGTGCACGTTGCATAGCATCGCGCCGTGGCATCCCACACAATTCCCCGGCGTAAGAGACAAGTTGGACAGCGTTCATTCCCGATATTAAACACTCATCTTCTGGCATGTACCCGACCTGTCTTCGGATTCCTAACGGATCTGTCTTCACGTTCAACCCAAACACGGCAGCTGTGCCTTGACTCGGTTGCACAAAGCCGAGCAGTGTCTTCAGTAAAGTGCTTTTCCCGGCACCGTTAGGCCCGAGTAGACCGACAGCACCGCCTTGCACCTCCAGCGAGAGGTTATCCAGCGCGGCTGTCGCGCCAAAAAAGAGTGAGACATTTTTGATTTCAATTAGCATTTTTTAATTTTTGGACCTCGTTCTGGTCTTTCCGTTGTCAAGACCAACGGATATTGATCCAGAGTCATTCAGTTCTCCCTTAATTTCGGTTTCCCGCTCACAGGTTCTTCTTGTAGGAGCGACCTCCGGGTCGCGACACTTACTACCCGCTGATCACACTAATTGCTATTTTGCTGACTGCTGACTGCTGATGGCTGATGGCTAATTACTGACAACTGATAACTGACAACTGAATACCTCTGATATTGATCCGATTTGTTCGTCTTTAAGGTCGTGTAGTTTTTTACTGAGAAAAAGATTGCTTTAACTAAATACCGTTCGTAGGAGGGAAACCTTGTAAGCCCGATTTATAGTACCTGTACCCCAAATTGATATGATAAATTCGGATTTCGAGAAGCGTTACATATAATTTTTTGGCACGCGTGCCCCAATCTGCGTCAGGATTTCATAAGGGATTGTTCCAGCACTATAGGCAATTTCATCAACCGTGATTTCCGCGTTCCCTTGCTTTCCGATCAGCACAACCTCATCACCGACAGATACACTATCCGTAGGTTCTAAACGCACAACGCTCACGTCCATGCAAACTCTCCCGATAATCGGGCGGCGCGCCCCACCAATTAACACCGCACCGACACCAGAAAGCGAGCGCGGATAACCGTCGCCGTAACCTACCTGTACCATCGCTATACGGGTCTGACGCGGTGCTTTATATGTTAATCCGTAACTCACGCCTTCTCCTTCTGAGATAGAACCGATCCAACCAATCCGGGTCTTCCATGTAAGTGCTGGTTCCAACTTAATAGGTCTTTCGGATGCCGGATAGATGCCGTAGAGACTCAAACCCGGACGTACAGCGTCGAAATGTGCTTCTGGTATTGCGAGCGCAGCCGCGCTGTTCGCTGCGTGGATCAACTCACCACCATTGGCGATCTTTTCAAGCACAGACGAAAACCGCTTGAGTTGGGTAAAAACATAACTTTTGTCTGCTTCGTCTGCGGTAGCAAGATGCGTAAAGACACCTTCTACTGTGAGTTGATGCAGCGTTTTGAGCCTGCTCAGAAACTGCACCGCGTCCGTCCAACAAACACCGTTCCGGTTCATGCCTGTATTGATATTGACATGAACATTAACAATTCCTGACGCGACATCGTTTAATCTATCAGCGAATTCCCAATCGCCTATCGTCGGTGTTAACCCGTGTTCAACGATTTGTGCTGCCTGTTCACAGAGAGAACTAAAAAGGACAAGAATCGGTTCGCGAATACCCGTCTCACGTAACGCTACACCTTCCTCAATTGTCGCGACAGCAAACATATCCGCGACTGCATGCAACACCTCTGTGACAGGCACTACACCGTGTCCATAAGCATCCGCTTTCACGACAGCGATTAAGCGTTTTCCGGTATATGCTTTGATTGCCTCAGCGTTCCGTCGGATTGCCTCCAGATTAATTTCTGTGTGTGTTCGGAAATAATCCATGTCGTCTCTTAAACCTGCCGTGTCAATGGGAAAATTATATCACAATCTGTGCTAATTTGCTAACGCTTTCATACGCCGACTGTCAAATTTCTTGCTTTTGGGAGGCGGTGGTGCCACCCTGAAACCACAGAAACAGTAGGATAAACACGATGGAGTTCGCCAACAACATCGTTGAGATGGCGTTAATCTTCGGTGTGATTCCGAACTTCAACAACGAATAGATATGGACGGACAACGTCGTATAGCCAACGCCTGCCGTAAAGAAAGTAATAACAAAGTCATCTATCGAGAGCGTGAAGGCGAGCAGTGCACCGCCGATAATACCGGGAGCGATGAGCGGAAACGTTATCTGCCAAAACGTCTGCCACTCATTCGCGCCGAGGTCTTGGGCTGCCTCCTCTAAGGTGTTATCATAACCCTGTAAACGCGCCCGTACCACAATCGTGACATACGCGATATTGAAAACACAGTGTGCAATAATTACGGAGAACAAACCGACCGGAATAGGGGTTTGTACATAGAAGATCAATAACGCAATCGCCAATACGATGTCTGGAATGATAATCGGAAGATAAAGACACCGCATGAGAGCCGTGCGGAAACGGAACCGGTATCGTTCTATAGCAAGCGCGGCGGTCGTCCCGATGGTGGTAGCAATGACCGTCGAGATCCCCGCCACCATCAGACTATTTCGACAGGCGCGCCACAACGCAGCGTCTTCAAACAGTTTCGCATACCAATCGAACGTAAAGCCTTCCCAAACAGAGATATGCTCACCACTGTTAAACGAGAACACCACAATCGCTAAAATCGGAACGTAGAGGAAGAGATAAACCAACCCAATGTTGATTTCAAGTATCCGTTTCATTGCGTAGGAGCGACCTCCCGGTCGCGACAATTACTATGACGCGTGCGAATCTTTGATCTTTGTAGGAGCGGCCTCCCGGTAGCGATGCTCACTATGACGCGTGTGAATCTTCACTGCCTTGCAAAGCACGAAAATACAGCACAGTCCCAACCAAAACAATACCCATCAGCATAAATGAGAGCGCAGACCCGAAGGGCCAGTCTCGCGCCGTTTTGAATTGCCGTTCAATCACATTACCGATATAACTCACCTTCCCACCACCGAGCAGGTCAGGTGTCAAAAACGCGCCCACCGTCGGAATAAAGACCAACATCGATCCCGCAAGGATACCGGGCAGACTCAGCGGCACAGTCACATGCCAAAAAGCACGCCGCGGCGATGCCCCTAAATCTTGTGCCGCCTCCAGTAGCGACATATCCAATTGTTCCAGTGCTGCATATAGTGGGAGTATCATAAACGGTAGGTAGCCATAGACGAGCCCTATCTGCACCGCGAGCGGCGTATTCAGTAACTCTAACGGACCCCAGTTAGGGAACACAACTCCTAAGAGATTGTTCAGAAGTCCCTCTGTGCGTAAAATCAGTATCCATGCATAGGTTCGGATGAGGAAGTTCGTCCAGAACGGGACGATGACGAGTAGTAATAAGATATTCCGGTGTTTTGGTCTATAGCGTGCGAGATAGTAGGCGAATGGGTAACCGAGTAGTAGACAGACCACCGTGCATATTAACGCCGTAGACACTGATCGCCAGAGGATACCGAGATACAAGCCATCAAACAGCCGTCCATAGTTTTCCAGTGTAAAGTGCCACTGCACGCCACCGTACGTTCCGCGCTCCAGAAAAGTATAGATAAATACTGACACCAACGGCAGCAGAAAGAAACAGACAAGCCAAAAAACAACTGGAAAGAGGAGCACAAAGAGATGATAATTACGACGCATATTTGTTCAGGAACACTAACTGTTGTCATCACAGATAGAATCAACGCGGACTCCATGACTTGCAAGCGCGGTTTTAAATTCGTCCCAGCCACGATCATCTGCTTTTAGAATAGGTGCTTCTTGTCCGCTATCGCGCTGATAAGCAATAGCAACGGCAACAAATTTCTTATCCTTCTTGTGAAAATCCTTCAGCGATGCATCGTTGTTGGGAAACTCTTCAAAATCGGTTCCATTTCCACCTAATGAGGTAATACCTACCCTGATAAACTTTTCTTGCTCTCTCCACATCCTTCTCATTAACTCTAACCAGAACTGATCGCCGTGTCCACGTCGCTTTTTGTTAAGGTTCGCCTTGTACTCGTCAGTTATTCGCTTCTTATCATCAAATAGCACTTTCTCAGAACCTCTGAAAATCTTAGCGAGTCGTACTTGACATCGGATGACACATTCTTGAGTTGCCTGCGGAGCCGCGTCCCTACCATTTGCAATGACCAATACGTTCGTATCAATTATAACCGCGTCCATTAATCCTCCGGATTCTGATCTGCCATCCGTTTAGCTTGGACATAAGTCATAGCAAACATATCGCCCATTACATCGCCAAAGAAGTTTTCCGGCCAATTCTTGATGTTTCCTGATTCATCAACATCCAACCGTTCAATAGTGGAAACGCCTGCATCGTTACGACAAAAATAAAGTGCAGTCTGATCGGAGGAGATCCATTCCTCCGCTATGCGCCGTTGAAGCCTCGTTAAGAGGTGTTCACTATGGCTTTCCACCAGAATCTGGAGTTTCCGCTCGGTGATGACTTCTATTAGAAGATCAGCAAGTTGAGATTGAACCTTAGGATGAAGGTGAATGCCTGGGTGTTCTAAAATCAGAGTTGAACCCTCTGGAGCATAGTAACAAAGAATCAATACTGGCAAAAATTGAGCTAATCCATAACCCATGTCAACAAGGGTAACTGCCGGATCCATAGGATTTTTTTGGATACGAATTTCGTAGTTGTTATCGTTTAGTTCACCAATTGGCTCAAGCGAAAATGAGTGAGCTAATTCCATCTCTTGGAGCCACGTAGTGATTCGTGCCTCAATCGTTCGCGCGTTCTCGTCGTAGACAGTTTTCAAGTTTCGCAACCGAGCAGAGAGTAAAGCATGGATTGCCTTATCGCCCCACGGTCCTATATCTTTCGGGTGTTTGTTATTCCAATGGTAGCAGCGTTGTGGATTAACACGAATTGGACCAAGATAATAGACATGAGAAAATAAGTCTTCAAAGGCGGCAGTGAACTGATTGAGAAGATTTGGTGC
>JAKZUG010000199.1:0-9080 GCA_047516705.1 Candidatus Poribacteria bacterium
GATTAGCAGTTGTAAGACCTATTGTTCTGTCTAACAGGATTGTAGGCTGCTGTGTTGAAGCGTCCAGTCCGCTTCTGAATTCCACAAACGCTTCTGCTTAAAGTTCGCAGAAGCCCAAGTCTTTAGGCTTGGGTCTATCACTCTTGCACGATTTCGCAGTCTGGTAGCGAATCGAGAAACTGCTTCCCATAACTTCTTGTCTTAATGCGTGGATCAAGAATAACAACAATCCCTTTGTCGGTTTGTGTACGAATAAGCCGTCCAAAGCCCTGTTTGAGGCGTAAAATTGCCTCCGGTAAACTGAACTCAAAAAACTCATTCCCGCCACTTTCCTTGATCTGTTTCACGCGCGCTTCCATCACTGGATGCGTCGGTACCTCAAACGGAAGTCGAGTTATGATAACATTGCTCAGTGCTTCACCACGCACATCGACCCCCTCCCAGAAACTGGATGTTCCGAATAAAACCGAGTCAGTGTCCTCACGAAATGCCTGCAGCATGTCCGTCCGAGAAAGTTCACCGCCCTGTTTGAAGGTGCTAATTCCTATATCTTCTAAGTCGGGTGCGACAGCCTCATAGACTTCGTCCATCATTTTGTAACTTGTAAAAAGGACGAACGCTTTTCCGTGTGTCATCTTGAGGTAATGTTGAATTTTACGAATCACCGCCGGTATAAATTCGCTGCTTTTTGGATCCGGCATCCCCTTCGGGATGTGAATCTGGACCTGCTCTTTAAAATCAAATGGTGAGTATGCCAGAAGTTCGCGACACTCTTTTATCCCGACCCGCGCTTTAAAATAAGCAAAGTTGCGATTGGTAGAAAGCGTAGCACTTGTCATCACGACGCTATTTTTTTGTGTGAACAGGTGATCTTGTAACATCTGGTTGACATTCGCTGGTGTGGCGTTTAGGAGCATACGTGGTGTCCGCCCGCGTGTCGATATTTCCGCCCAATAGACATAATCTGGGTCGTTTTGCCGGATTATCATATCCAATTCGTCCCGAAGACGTTGGCAATTGCGGTGGTGCGCGGTAATCTCCTGTTCATCATCGTCTGTTGTTGCGTCGTCCCGGAGACGTTTCAGTGTTCGCTCAATGTCCACAAGCGGCGCATCCAATACATTTTCGACAAAATTGCTTTTATCGATACGCTCAGTCAGAGTGCCACCGCGACCTCCTCCCTCAATTGCTCCGATGACATCAATAATACTGTTGAAAAGCTTATTCGTCTGTTCACGTGCTTCTGCAACTTGATCTTTCAGTTGTGGCGAATTGAAATGTGTCGCCAAGCCGTCTTCGCTCCGTTCATTGTAGAGCGAATCGAGAAACCATTTAACACGGGTGTTGTTGAAGTTGACGCTTGCGTGGTTGGTTGCTGTCGCTTCCAAATGATGTGCTTCATCAATGATGAGGTAGTCATAATCAGGCAAGATCCCGGCAGCTGCGTCGCTGGCTTTACGGATTGTGAGATCACTAAAAAGGAGGTGATGGTTAACGATGAGCAGATCGGCGTTGTGCATCTCGCGTCGGACTTTGAAGTAGAAACAGGTATCGTAGGTCTCACAATTCCGCCCGAGGCAGTTGTCTCTGTCAGACGCAACCTTATCCCAAACTTGTGGGTGAGGTTTCCACGGTAGATCTGCCCTACTACCGTCTACAGTCAGATTTGTCCATTCTTCAATGGCAGCAACCTGCTCTACTTCTTCGTATGTGTCAAACAACCCACGTTCGTAATTGAGGAGGTTTTTGAGCCGTCTTCGCGAAAGATAATTGTGCCGTCCTTTTGCGAGCACGACGTTGAAGTCGCGAGGGAGAACCTGCTGCAGAAACGGAATGTCTTTTGTGACGAGCTGTTCTTGTAGGCTGATGGTGTTCGTCGAAATGACTACCGTTTGTTCCGTTCTAAGCGCGAGGGAGATCGCGGGAATTAGATAAGCGAAACTTTTACCGACCCCCGTTCCAGCTTCAACAATCAGGTGTTCGGAGTCCGTCAACGCTCGAGATACCTCGTGTGCCATCTGCAATTGCTCTTGGCGGAATTCATACCCTTCAAGATGTTGCGAGATAAGACCACCCGGACTAAAAATTTCTCTGAGCGTCAGGGATGTTGATGTTGCCATATATTTGCATCTCACAGAGCGAGGTTTAGCATGTGCCAGTTTCAGGTGTGATTAAACGGAGTTGATCAAAGGCCTGTACTTCGGTTTCCGTATCTTTCTTAGAGAGTATTGTCCAGATAATGGTTTGGTTTCCTTGTTCGTCTTGGAAGAAACCCCCTAAATCCCCCTTATCAGGGGGAATTTGAGTATATCCCTACCATTAGTTAGGCAACACTGTCCTTTCTTAATCAATCGCTAAGGTTTTAGCTGCATAGTTATCTTTTCTGTGCCGTGACTGCTTTTGACATCAAGGATAAGTTGTTCGAGTTCTTGCTGCTGTTTTTGAAGGAATGCTTCAAGCTCTTGGACGCTGTTGATATTTTGTCCATTAACAGCAAAAATGAGTGTGCCTATCGGAATCGGACTGTTGACTTGAACCATGTCAACGATAATGCCGCGATCTTCATCGGTTAGATAGGTGTACCTTTCAAAATCACCTTTTTCTAACTTCCGAACTGATAGCCCGAGTCGTCTCCACGCGACGGAGTCGGTTTCAAATGCTCTACCTGCTTGTAGAGCCGGCATCTCCATTATCGTTACATTGAATACCCGTTCATGACCATCCCGAAGGACTGTAATTTTCGATTGATTACCGACTTGTGACTCAGCGACCAACATTTTAAACGCATCTGTATCTTCTACTTTTGTCCCGTTGTATGCAATGATAATGTCGTCTTGCTGTAAGCCACCAAGGTGAGCAGGCGTATTTTTGAAGACACCCAAAACGAGAATTCCTTTCGGAGCTTTATCCATGCTAATCCCAAGATACCCTCGAATGATGCGTCCGTTTGCAATCAGCTGCGTCCCAATCTTTCCGACGAGGTTGCTGGAAATAGCAAATCCGGCACCTGCTCTAACTGCCCCGGTTGCTGGTGTGTTGTCAGCACGCCGAATTAAGGAGTTAACCCCGATTACCTCACCGTGGATATTCAATAGAGGCCCACCGCTGTTCCCCGTATTAATCCAAGCATCTGTTTGGATAAAATCCTGATACCGAATAATGCCCCTATCGGGAAGGAATGAACGTCCTTTTCCACTCACAATACCAGTCGTTACGGTGTGATTGAGTCGGAACGGATTCCCGATAGCGATCGCGAACTGTCCAACTTGTACCTGTTCTGAATCTGCTAATCGAAGAACCGGAAATTCTTTTTTGGCATTAATTTTTAAAACTGCAATATCTGTAGGGGGGTCCGATCCAGTTAATTTTGCTTCAAATTCGCTACCATCTAACAATTGCACTCTGATTTCTGTTGCCCCCTTCACAACGTGCTCATTTGTAAAAATATAACCGTCTTCCTGAAAAATAAAGCCGGAGCCTTCTTGTTGAAATTGCTTCCCATCGACTTGGCGTTCAGCACTCACACTAACGATGGCAGGCATACTTTGTTGGGCAACGTCTACAAACGCGTTTTCGATTGAACCTAACAGTTCGACATCTGTCGGTTGAACTGTTGTACCGCCGCACGAAGATATGATAATACTTGCATTGACGAGAAAAAACAGCAAAGTAAAACAGACATAGATATTTTTTTTCATCAGATTCCCCTTTTGGCATGGATAGTAATGTTGGGTAAACCTCTGGTTTATCCTCAGCATTGCGTCCTTTTGATTTGGTGCGGTTTAACCGCACCCATCAAGAAGCATCTACTTGGTATCAACTCACTGGATTTGGCAATTAATCAACTGCCTCATCCGGATTATCAGGGACCTCTGCAACTTCGGTACATTCAATAAATTTAGTACTGCCATCACTGATTTGCTGGCTATGTCCTGGGTATTCAGCCATTTTCCATGCCTCCTGTAGTCTACTTTTGTATAGTCTATTTTAACATAGTTATTGGGAATTTGTCAAAATGTTTTTCACTATCGTAGAATTGCCAACTTCTCCAAGTAAGTATACGTCTCTCCGTTTGAAATAACTGAAATATGACACACATAAATCCCGGGAGACACCGCTAACCCATAAGAGGTTTGCTGGTTCCACCACGTGCGCCAGATACTTTGATTCAATCGGTCGGCAATACCTTCAATTCGTTTTATTAGGTTCCCATCTGAATCATAGATAAACACCCGCATCTCAGTTATATCAATATTTGCTTCAACGCGGAATTCAGTTAGCGTGTCTGAACGCGCCGGATTCGGAAAAACCACGACCTCCTTCCACGCGAAGGCTTGTGTCAAAATAGTGGACTGTGCAACAGAGACTGCACCAAGCGGATACCGCGCTATCACTCGAAGGGTGTTCTTCCCCGGCTTCAACGGCACCGTTGCTGTATAAGTCTGTGTTTCCCGATCCAGTACTGCTTCTACTTGACTTGGGTAGACAATGATGTCGATTGGGAAATCTGAATGGAACGTTCCTGTGATTTCTAACGCATCCTCTTTGGTGGTTGGTGGAAGTTCCAGCGTTACGTGTGGTATCTGCCGCATTGGATGAAACATATCTGTGAGAAGGCTATCTATTGTAACAAGCACGAGTTGCGTCACTTTCCTCACTAACCGGAAGTTCACCTTATCGGCAGTATCAGCAGAAGTGTGATAGAAAGTATTGGCATCGTAGTTTTGGGAATCACGCCAGGGCGTTGAGCTTTCAGTTAAAGTTACGGCGTTGTACCCATTATCCCAGAACGATTTGTGGGATGAAATATCAACGAACTCGTCTTGCGTGCGGCGAATTTTCAAACCGATGTCATACCATGTATTTGCGATGATGAGTGCCCGGCTTATCCATGACGAATCGTTGTTGGTAACAATTTCAACAAGGTCGCTCCTCCAATTGAAACCGAACATATCCAGGTTAAAAACACAGACAATATTCTCATGGGCTCGGACGGTGTCATCAGTATTGTTATTTGCCGCCATAGCAGAAGCGTTTCTGACATAGTGTCGGCTGCCGAGGAAACCGAGTTCCTCACCGCCTAACGCTACAAATCTTAACTCGTGGTCGTATTCATAGCGACTTAAGAGATGGGCTATTTCCAGCATCGCGGCGACACCCGTTCCATTATCATTTGCCCCGGGTGCTGTAGATGCTAACGGATTCCAGTTCGGTTCACGACCTGCTTCTGTGTCGTAATGCGCACATATAATAAAAATACGCTTGCTGGGTGAATTGGACCGCGGCGGTAGAACGGCGACGATGTTCTTAATCCCCCCAAAGATTTGTTCGCTTACTTGTAGGCGTGGCGAACGGCGAAACTGACTTGTAATGTAACGGACTATGTTCTCCGTTGCTTCACGGTGGTGCGCACTCCGTGTGCGGTGCGCATGGAAGTTCAGTCCGGGCGCGACGTTTTCCTGCAGTGCTACTACCTGCGCTTCAAGGGCATCAGATTGCACGAACGTGAGTAGTTCATCGCCACGTTGCGAAAAGTTACTGCTATTTTCAGCCATAACAGATAGTGGAATACATAGGAGAGGGAGAAGAACGACGTATTTTTTTATCTTGCCTTGAAGAAGGTGTCTTAATTGCCTTGACATGAGTGCCAAAATTTTGTATCCTATTTAAAGTTTCGTTCATTTTAACAGATTTCATCCTGATTGTAAATAGAGTTAGTGTTCATTAACAGAAGCATTCAGTTCTCAGTAATCAGCGGTCAGCAGTCAGAGGGATAACTATCAGCGATTAGCAGTCGATCGTCAGTTGGCGAAGTTTGAAGCCCTTTCCCAGTAACGGGTGGGGCCCCACCGTCGCCAGCGAGGTTTCCCGGAGTCGCGATCCGGAGGTCGCTCCTACAAGAAAGAGCCTGCCATCGAAAAATCGAAATTATAGAAGAACTGAATGGCATTGTGCTCATTACCCGAAACTAATGTGTGAAAATCTCACGCATGACGACGGAAGTGGACGAGAAAATGCCAGCAAATCTGCCCCCGACCTACTACAAACTCAAGCATCAACATGAAGCCGCCAAGACAGATGAAGAACGATTGCCCATCTTAGAGGAGATGTTGCGCATTATCCCAAAACACAAGGGTTCAGAAAAGGTGGTTTCGGATCTTCGTCACCGTATTGCTGTACACAAAAGAGCACCGTCAGAGAAAGAGAGTAAGGGGTCTGGCAGAAAAAGTTATAGCGAGCATATTCCAAAACAGGGAGCAGGGCAGATCGTCCTCCTGGGACCGCCGAATACCGGTAAATCACAGATACTTGCGAAATTCACAAATGCTAAGTCGGAGGTGTCTGTGACACCTTATACCACAACTACGCCGTCAGTCGGGATGCTCCGTTATGAGAACATCCAATTTCAACTCATTGATACCCCGTCTATCACGCGGGACTTCATTTCCCCGACAGTGTTAACACTCACCCGTAACGCGGATATCTCTCTACCGGTGCTAAGTCTTGCAAGCGATAATTTGTTGGACGATCTGGATATGGTGACGGCATTCCTTAACGAAGCAGACAATGATACCCCTGAAAACGGGCAGCTTATCGTCGCAAACCAGTTAGACGTAGCAGATGCCGACGAGAGATTGGAAATTCTCAAAGAATTTTATGGCGAGACGTTTCAGATTTACCCGATTTCTGCCGAAACAGGTGAGGGTAAAGATGCTTTATTGGAAGAACTCTATAGGGCATTAGACATCTTGCGGGTTTATCCCAAGGCACCCGGTAAAGCGATAGAACGCGATGACCCGATCGTTCTGCCTACCGGTTCAACAGTCCTTGACGCCGCTATCGGTTTACACAAAGATTTTCAAGAGTTCAAGTTCGCACGTATATGGGGACCGCAATGGCACGATGGACAATCTGTCAGTCGCAACCATGTCGTTTACGATGGAGATGTAGTCGAATTTCATTTGTAGTTGTTTAGCGGAAACGGAGAGGATAGATGTTGAGACGAAAAACGGGATCCCCATATTTTGTTGTATACTCACTCCTTATTCATTTCATCTTGTTATTGGGTGGATGGCAGTTGGTACCGAAACAGGTTCCGTTACCACCATCCTTTCATGAAAAAATAGAGGCTTTGATAACCCACGTGAAGCCCTTACAACCCGCCGTTAAACCACCGGTCTTTATTGAACCTACTGCCCCTATCATGGCACAAGAAGAGAAACCACCAGCACCGCCAAAACCGAAAGCCGGTTTGACTACATCATGGCAAATGGCGGATCAAGACGCAGCGGTTCCGAAAGCGGAAACACGTAGACAAGACAGTGTCAATCACACACCAGAAATCGGTAGCGGATTGTCACATTCGGATCCTGTAGTCGGGAAACCTACATATACGCCTGAGAACCTTCTAACAATGAACTCACTCGCTCAACCGATAGCTGCGCAACCAACGGGAGCCAAAATAGATTATGTAGCACCTCAAGGAGAAACGAAACCGATTGCTTTAGAGACAGAAGGTGTCTTAGATGGTTCTAGTGCCTCGCCGGGAATCGAGGCACCAAAGATCCACTACAGTAGTGAACGTGGTGACGCGCTACGCGCAGGAGGTGTGGGCAATTCGTGGGGTGGCGGTGGCACTTCTGGAAGTGCTAATGTGGGAGGTGTTTTCGTCTATATGATGCAGGACATTGCTCGCACACTCGCTGAGGCAACTACAGCAGGAGAAGTTGATGTTGTTTTCGTTCTTGATGAAACCGCAAGCATGGTCGACAACATTCGAGGTATCCGTGCTTATGTCGGTTTTTTATTTGAGGCTATGGAACGAGTAGGACGCGATGCTACTTTCGGATTAGTGACATTC
Source organism: Candidatus Poribacteria bacterium (assembly GCA_047516705.1). Classification (GTDB taxonomy): domain Bacteria; phylum Poribacteria; class WGA-4E; order WGA-4E; family WGA-3G; genus WGA-3G. The sequence goes on from JAKZUG010000199.1 coordinate 7,862, forward strand.
ACAGATAAAACAAAAACATACGGACGCACCGACGATCTTGGAACCTTCAAGAACTGGCTTTTTAAAATAGGTGTTGACGGTGGTGGAGACATCGTGGAAGCAGGCTTAGATGGACTCATGGCAGCGGTAACGGAGACCAAATTCCGTAAGGGGGCACAACGTTTCATCGTCCTCGCGAGTGACGGCGCATTCCATGATGCGGATTACGACGGTAGATCTGCCTATAGTCTGGACGAGGTTATTGAAACACTACAAAAAGAACAGGTACGTGTTGATGTGATCGGAATTGATTACCTCCCTATCCGACAGATCGCATTGGCAACGGGTGGTACATGGCGCGCTATCCCCGGTAGAGGATACCTTGAGTATGTCCCGCCGTTAACATTGACGGTAAAGTTATTTTCCAAGTTAGGGACACTCAGACTTGAAAGTGGACGGATTGATGATAAAATCACTGTCTACATTAATAATCCGCCACGTCCCAAGCAACTTACTTTGACATGGAAGGTACTCAACCCTTTGGGGGAAAGATGCTACGGTCCCTTCACAGAAAAAAAGGTGATTCCTGATGATGGATCGACGGATGTAGAATTGACACCCGTGATTAATAGAGAAGTGTTTCAGGCGATGTCGGGGGTTTATACGATTATCTATCGACTCGAAAACGAACGAGGACAACGGAGTATCCTACGACGGACATTAACTTTTTAATTCACACGTGATATAGGATCGGAAGATCGGTTCAATTATGAAAAATTTGATTTTTGAACAGTGTCATCATCATTTTAACGATATCGTCGCTATCCGGCGCGATATTCATCAGCACCCTGAATTGGGATTTGATGTCGAACGTACTGCAGGTATCGCTGCTGACGCGCTGCATGCGCTCGGTATTCCAGTCAAAACAGGGATCGGTAGGACAGGCGTTGTCGGGGATTTGGAGGTGCCTGGAGCATCAAAACGTATCGCATTGCGAGCAGACATGGACGCGCTTCCGATTCAGGAACTGACCGATGTGCCCTATAAATCGAAAATTGACGGTAAGGCACACCTCTGCGGACACGATGCACACACGGCAATGCTTATCGGGACAGCGCGAATCCTTACACATCTCCGAAGCAGCCTTAAAACGCATGTCAGGTTTATCTTCCAACCGAGTGAAGAGGCGTTACCCGGTGGTGCTCCCGCAATGATAGCAGACGGAGCGTTAGAGGAAGTA
>JAKZUG010000200.1:0-2807 GCA_047516705.1 Candidatus Poribacteria bacterium
GGTCGTACCTACGCAAGCGGCAGAGAACCGAATTTGGAAGAGTGGCTTCTCAACAAACCGCTCCAAAACGTCCTCAACCCCGACTTTCCATGGGCAATTTGGTATCCGTTGCGTCGAAAACCTGATTTCTATCGCCTCGAACACAGCGAACGTGGGAGGATCTTAGGTGAACACGCTATGCTCGGTCGCAGTTACGCCGCTGGTGGATACGCAAGCGACATCCGATTGGCATGCTTCGGATTAGATACGAACGACAACGAATTTGTTATCGGATTAGTCGGAGCCGAATTATATCCGTTATCGCGGTTGATACAAGATATGCGCGGAACAGAACAGACGACCAAATACATCGAATCGCTTGGTCCATTTTTTATCGGAAAGGTTCGGAAGCAATTTGTTAAGTGATCTTAGAAAAAACAGAAAAACATGAGAAACATTCTTGCAGTTTGTACAAAAGAACTCTACACCTATTTCGTCTCACCGATCGCCTATTTCGTCTGTTTTGTTTTCACAGCGATTTCAGGATTCCTTTTCTTTTTTATACTCATTACTGCAAGTGGACAACAGGGTGGGACCGGCGCACACGTAATGGCGACACTCTTCGGTAATATGGCTATTATCTTGCTCTTTTTTACGCCAGTGTTGACGATGAAACTCTTTGCAGAGGAACGGAAATCAGGGACAATTGAACTTCTTCTCACCTCACCAATTACAGACGGACAGGTCGTCCTTGGCAAGTTTTTCGCGAGTTGGGCACTTCTACTCATCATGCTTGCTTTGACGCTCTTTTTTCCGCTCTTAGTTCAACGTTTCGGTCCCTTAGACATCGGTGCACTTTTGAGCGGGTATCTCGGTGTTGTCCTTATAGGTTCCTCTTTCCTTGCTTTAGGGTTACTCATGTCGTCAATGTGTAAAAATCAACTCGTTGCAGCACTGACAAGTTTTGGCATTCTCATAACATTATGGGTCATCGGTTCACTCTCATCTCAATACGGATCCATCGAGAAATTTCTGAGTTATCTGTCGTTACTTGAACACTATAAAGATTTTGCGCGCGGGGTCATTGTGCTTAAAGACGTTATCTACCATGTGAGTTTTACAGGGGTCTGCCTGTTTGCAACCTTCAAGTCCATTGAGTCATCAAAATGGAGATAAGATATGTCAAGCAAAAACGTTACAGGCCCGCTGTTTGGACTCCTTGCCTTAATCTTAGGTTTTGCTGCAGTGGCAAGCCTGCTTTTCGGTGTAAGACCCGTCTTTTGGATCTGTCTGCTCTTCTGCTTTACCGCATTGGTTATTTTTGCACGACTGCGATTCGCTGACTTTGTTAACTTTTTCATCAGCCGTCAAGCCCGTTACGGTGCTAACGTTGCGCTGAGTATCGTTGGCGTTATCGGTATAGCGGTCTTCGTTAACGCTATTGTGGTACAGCGGTTGGATAAAAGGGTTGATCTGACCCGCGACCAACTGTATAGCCTCTCGGAACAAACCCAAAAAATTCTCAAATCTCTCAACTTTGAGATTCATATAACCACATTTATGAGCGAAAAAGTTCCCCCGGCAGACCGACAACGCACAATAGAGATGTTAGAACTGTATCAGCGTGAAACCGACTTCTTAACTATCTCCCATGCAAATCCTTATATTGACATCCAGCTTGTAGAAAAGTATAATATTCGCAGAGATGGGACAGTAATTTTTGAGACACCAGAACGTCAAGAAAAGGCCACTATTCTTGAAGAACAGAAATTCACGAGCGCAATCCTCAAACTCGTCCGAAAACAGACAAAGAAGATTTATTTTACCGTTGGACATGAAGAACATTCCTTAGACGACTTTAACAATACAGGGTATAGCGAAGTGAAAGGGGAACTCGAAAATCAGAATTATGCTGCAGCCTCTCTCTCACTTCTGACACAACCCGCTGTTCCGGCAGATTGTGACGTACTTGTCATTGCCGGTCCAAAAAACGCTTTGACTTCCCACGAAATCGGATTGGTATCAAAATACCTTGCACAGAACGGAAAACTGCTCCTATTACTCGATCCGTCGCTAACTTCTGCCGAAGATGTGAACAAGAGACTCGTTCAACTAATGAAAAGATGGGGGATAGCCATAGGAAACGACTTGGTAGTTGACAGAGTCAGCTTTATTTTCGAGTTGGGACCCTCTGCCCCCTTCTCAACTTTTGAACCGCATGACATCACCCGTTCTGCTATGCAGGTGTCAATCCCGTTTCCAGTTACCCGCTCTGTTACGCCACTGGAAGATCGCAAAGCAACGCTCAGTGTGAAAAGCCTCGCAAAAACTATCAATCCCACTGGTGTGAGCTGGGCGGAAACGCAGCGTGAAACCGATGAAACATTCAATATGGATTCATACACTCCCGGGGTAGATATACAGGGACCTATATCTATTGCGGTTGCGGCTGAACAGAAAGATAGATCCGGGCAATCAGATACAAGTGCTCAAAGTGGAAATACAGTAACTGAAACGACAGGAGGTCCAACCCGAATCGTTGTTTTCGGGGATTCAGACTTTGCAACAAATGTCTTTTTCCGATCAGCAAGTCGCGATTTATTTTTAGCCACAATCAATTGGCTCACATTAGAGGAAGATCTCATTGCCATTCGTCCCATTGATCTGAGGCAACAAGCCTTGCGTCGGATGGCTGTCCAAGACATTCGTCTCGTGCAGATAACCTCTGTCTTTCTGATTCCTTCAATCGTCTTTATTGGTGGGTTAATCGTCTGGTGGCAGCGCCGCAAAGGAGAGAATGCGTGAACTTCCGGACAACGCTTATCATC
>JAKZUG010000201.1:0-6092 GCA_047516705.1 Candidatus Poribacteria bacterium
CTCTATATCAGAGGCATCTGAAGATGTTGATTTTGCCGTTTCCTCTTTTTTTCTTGCCTCCACACCATCTTCCATCCAATACTCAATTTTTAAACAGTCTTCAAACGTCCCCGCGGGGGTCTTCACAGTTTCTGCCCCTGCTACCTTCCCTTTTTCGACCAAATCAATAGGAATAGCATTAACCCGATCACCGCCCGGAATTTGGAAATCGGTACCTTGCATTTTAAGTTTGAGCGTTATGGATCCACTGATCCGCATTGCTGTCCACTCTTTATCGAAAACAATAGGGGTGGGAAGAAGGTAGAAGTCGTCCTGAGCGTCAATTTCAATCGCATAACTGAAATCAGCACTGACACCAGCGGTTGTCGATATCCCTTGCTGTTTTTCGCTGTCCGCGTCCATCTCTCTACGGAGTCTTGCCTCAAATGCTTTTTCAACCTCATCACCGACGAAGAACGCGATTCCGTCTTTACGGATTTGGTAAAAATTGGGATGAACGTAATGCTCGTAATTTGTCCAATCCTCCAAGGTCGGTTCATAGTTAAAGGCGTGATACGTCTCACCCTCAATCGTTTGCACCTCTACGGCACGGCGTGTTAATTTGTTTCCATGCTGATCCTCGTATACCCAGAAACTTCCGAGCGTATGCGGAAAATAGATGTCTGTCCGCTCCTTCCCTACCAGCGTTGCACTGAAACTAAAAATGAGCAACAGACTCAAAACGACACTAAGCTTTTTCAACATGATAGGTTCCTCCAATTTTTTATTCCAAATAAATAAGAGGCATACAGTATCTGTGGATGCTCCCGGTTTTCGCCCCCATAAAAAATCACTGACCATTGCCTAAAATACCAGTCAAAGTTGCGCGCTGTGAGTCCGTGCTGTCTGCCCTTTCCGTGACGGTAACATCAACAACACCCGCCTCCAATGGCGGTTTTTCAGATGTCCCACCTAATATAACCGGTAGGATAATTTCTTCGCCATTTCGCTCAAGGGTTAACTCCACCACATCACCAGATTTCCAATTTTTGGCAAGTTTTGCTACATCGTTAAATGCATTCACCGGTGTGCCATTGATAGCAACCAGAATATCCCCATCTTGATACATAGGAGATTTATCGATAATTAAATCTCTCGCTGGGGTTTGGGTCAGGGATTGAACACCGAGCATCTTTCTGCGGACATAATCGAGATCCGGGAGTTCCTCATCCACCACTACATGCAAACCTGCGTCTCCAAAATATTCGGTGAGCGGCAATCTTGCTGTTCCCAAAACATACTTGCGGAAGAAGGGTTCAAAATCTTTATCCGCAACATTAGTGACAATACGGATGACATCATCTATCGTATACTTTTCCTCGGTCGTCCCAAACTCCTTATACATCTGCTTCATTACGTTGTCCAGACTCTTCTGACCTTGCGTGAGTTTGCAGATTTGAACATCTAATACAGCGGCAACCAGCCCTCCACCGTAATAGACTAAACCCGAGTTTGCCATTTTGTCTTCCCCCGCCTCACGCATGGAGAGGGTACCCGCTTGACGCAGATACGATTCACAAGCGCGTCCAAGGTTTTTGAGAAAATCGCTTTCAGAAAGGAGCCCGAGACGAACAGAGACAATTTCAGAATAATACTCGGTGAACCCTTCCATAAACCAGTATTCCTGCTCATTAAAGAACTCAATCGTTGTTCCAAGCCAGATATGGCAAAGTTCGTGTGCTACCAGCGGCACCCAAAGATTTCTGTTGGCTTCATTTAAGGGACCACCCATTAGAGTGCTGATGCTATTCCCAGAAACGCCGCCGCGCCTTTCACCCTTTCCGCCATAAGGATTCGCGACAAATAGCATCTTACTTTTCGGAGTACCACCGAACACGCCTGAATATGCCTGTAAAAGTGCTTCAACTGTGCTTTGTATTTCAGCAGCCGCGGCTTTAAAACTACCACCGATTGCCAACACCATCTCCGCCTCGTTAGACTTCGCCACCTTCTCAGAATGCGTGCCAAGCACCATATACGCATACATCAAATCGTCTTGATCCTTAACAGCGAAACGATGTCCTTTATCTCCGATGCGGTACCAAGGCGTTGAGACGTGCCAATTCTCGGGTACATCAACATGCAGTTGGATATCGTTCACCTCGCCAACAACGAACAAGGCATATCCCGGACAGAAAATGCAGTCTTCTTGGACATACGGTGCTTCATCTCGACCGGGGGGCCACTCCCGCTCATCATGGTTTAGGAGCACCTTGTAACTTAGTGTTACAGGCGAGTTATCCCATGCTTTAACCGCCCAACGCGTTTTACCGAGCATCGCGATCGGTAATGTTTCTCCGCCAGCATCGGTGACAGTCAGATCTCGGAGGTACCTGCCATATCCATCGTGTACCCCTTCCGTGCCAAACTCACTCATAGACAACGAGAGCGCCTCGCCGCTGTTCTGTTTCGGGGTTAAGACGCACCTGACATGCGCCACTCGCCGTTCATCGGCATCTATTTTGACTTCATACTTTGCCGACGCAAGTTCCATCAGATTATCAAGACTCTCGGGCTTACTATAGTTCCTGACAACGTGACATGTTTCAATAGCCGCTTCGTCGCGATAATCGTTCTGCCACTTGTAGGTCCATATATTGCCAACTTGCAAGGGAAGGTATTCCTGTTCTTCAACAGGGAGTTCGTACTTAAGCAACTCGGCTTCCGTAATGACACCGTTGGAATGCTCATAGCGCATTTTCACGAGTCCGACACCCTTGGCGAACCATAAATAGCGCGTGCCGTTCACAAGCGAATTCCTCTGTTCAGAACCCGCTTCCGCGTCTGTAAAAACAGTCTTATGCTTCAGGCATGCAGGGAAAATGCCTGAGGAAACTTCTACCGCTTCGTAACCTTCCAAGCTTGTCTTTGTCCGTGTGTTCCAGTGCCCTTCCTCCATCCAGATATCCTCCACCTTTAGGGGAAATCTAAAGAGATCGGTTGCATGGTGGCTCATATAATATAGCAACATATACCTCGGCGATGGATCGCTTCCACCGGTCCCACTAGAGCCAAAATCGGTAGAGGTCAAAGCTGCATCGGTTCTTTTGAGACCGAGAACCCCTTCTGCCAAATGTACTCCACTTTCTGTAGTGGTACTGGCACTTAGGACAATGTTGCGTTCGGATTTAATTGTTTCTTTCATCAGTCACCTCTTGAGAAGGATTCCCATTCCCTAATATTCCTGACCAGATGGCGCGTTGCAAATCACTCCTTTCTGTCCTCTTCGTGATGGTAACATCAATAGTATCCGCCTCCAACGGAGGGCTTTTAGAGGCGTCACCTCCTAACGTGACAGGCAGGATAATCTCTTCACCTTCCCTTTCAAGGGTCAACTCCACCACGTCACCCGATTTCCAATCCATGGCAGCCTTTCTGATGTCGTCAGATGTTCTTACCAGCGTGCCGTTGATGCCTATCAACTGGTCGTTATCTTGATACTGCGGCGAACTGTCGATGAACATGCCGCCACCTGGGGGTCCCCCGATTCCACTAATACCGAGCATTTCATGCACGATATAACCAAAACGAGGCAGTCTTTCACCAAATTTTATCTCAACATCCACACCTGCATCCTTAAGGTATGCCTCTAAGGGTAATTGTTCCGTTCCTGTCACATATTTGCTGAAGAACGGTTTAAAATTCTCACCCGTCATTCGACTCACAATTCTGATGACATCGTTCATCGTGTATGGGATACCGGTGAGACCAAACTCCCGATACATCTGCTTCATCACATCGTCTAAACTGCTTCGGTTTTCCGTAAGCGAGCGGATCTGCAAGTCCAAAGCCGCACCAATCAGACTCCCACCGTCATAGACGAGTTCGCGGTTGGCGGATTTGTCTTCCCCTGCTTCGTGGATAGAAAGCTCACCCTGTCGAGATAGATACGCCTCCCACGTCCGTTCAAGATTTCTGAGAAAATCGGTTTCAGAGGCAAGACCAAGGCGGACCGAGACGACTTCTGAATAGTACTGCGTAAAACCAGCAGAAAACCAGTATTCCTGCTCCCTAAAACAGATAGCACCTGTTCCATCCCGGATATCAATATAACTTCCATTCCAGAGATAGCCAACGAGGCGCGCCACCACGGGTAACCAAAAACCTCTACTGGCTTCATCTAAGGTGTCACCTATCAGAATACTGATGCTACGTTGGGAAACACCACCACTCCTGTATTCTTTTTTGCCATAAGGGTTCGCGACGAATAGCAGTTGCCCTTTCGGAGTACCACCGAAAATCCCTGAATACATACGGAGAAATGCCCCAACAATCCGCTCCATTTCATCCATAGCCCCCTTAAAGCGTCCGCCGAGAGCAAGCACAATCTTGGTTTCCGCTCCGGTTTTTACCAGACGTTCAGAATGTTCGCCAAGCACAAGATACGCATACATCAAATCGTTCTGATCTTTGCACACGAAACGGTGTTCACTGGATTCAATCCGTTCCCAAGGCGTTGAGACGGACCAATTATCAGGAACATCAACACACAGTTCAACATCGTCTACGTCACCGACAATAAACAGCGCATATCCGGGCCAGAAAACACAGTCGTCTTGGGCATAAGGGGCTTCATCCCTACCCCAATGCCATTCCCGCTCATCATGATTTAGCAACACTTTGTAACGTAGCGTCACAGGCGACGCATCCTGTGTTTCAACAGCCCACTGCGTTTTGTCAATATCTTCAATGACCAGTTCCTTCCCCTTAGCATCGGTAATAGTCAAGTCTTGCAGATAACGACCATATCCATCGTCCAGCCATTCAGTCCCAAAACGGCTCATGGATAGCAGCAACGGCTTTCGCTCTGCTTTTGTGTCGCGACTGGCTTTTGGCGTTAGCACACATTTGACAGTCGCCACACGCGGATTATCAGCATCAATCTTGACCTCATACCTTGCCGAGGCAAGTTCCATCGGGTTCTCAAGATTTTCTAACCGACGGAAATTCCTGATGACGCGCCACTCCTCAATAACTGCTTCGTCGCGATAGGTGTTATGCCATTTGTATGTCCACTGCGTCCCTATCTGCGCGGGGAGATATTCCTCGTCCTGAAGCGGAATCTTATACTTAATTAATTCGGCTTCCGTAACAACACCGTTAGCGTGCTCATAGCGCATCTTCACGAGCCCAACGCCCTTCGCGAACCACAGGTAACGCGTGCCGTTTACAAGCGCGTTTCGAAATTCAGCATCGGCATCTTCAACGTCAGCATCTGTGAAAACAGTTTTATGCTTCAGGCACGTCGAGAAAGTGCCTGCGGATACACTTACCGTTTCATAATCCTCCAAGGTTGCCGTCGCATGTGATTTCCAAGCACCTTCCTGCTCCCAAGAACCGCCGACAACCACAGGAAACCTAAAGATGTCAATCCAACCGTGGTTAAGATAGTGCAGCAACATGTACATCGGCGATGGATCCCCATCACCACGTCCTCTTGTGTGAAAGCCAGAAGATGTGAAAACCTCATCGGTTTGGTTGAAGTCGAAACCACCTTCTGCTAAATGTTCTCCGGTTTCCGTTGCTGCAGTCGCTTGAAAGTCAACGCGGCGTGGTTCGCCTTTTAATATATTTGCGCCTAAGGTTTCGCGAAGCATCGATTCCTCCGTCTCTAAGCGTTTCCGAGCGCGGTACAGCCGACTCTTTACCGTGTTCAGCGATACATCCAAAAACGCGCTCACCTCTTCACACGTCAAACCTTTGTAATAGTGCAATACCATCACAGAACGTTCATTGGCTGGCAACTTTTGGAGGAGACGTTCCACAACTTCACGCAGTCCATCTGTTGACGTTTGTGCCCGCTCTTCCTCAAGATATCGCGCATAGGACAACCTCTCTAATTCGGCTTTCGGCATCGCATCCAGTGACTGCATCGCAATCGGCTTCCGCCGCAGCCACTCAATGCACTGACGCTTCGCGATTACGTGTAACCACCCTGAAAAACGATTCGGGTCTCTCAAACTTGGAAGCGACTTAAAAGCCTGGATGAAGGTATCCTGCGTAATCTCTTGTGCGGCATGAAAATCACCGATCTCACGCCACACGAGCGAATG
>JAKZUG010000202.1:0-2861 GCA_047516705.1 Candidatus Poribacteria bacterium
GGGATATCCAGCGGAGCACCTGCATTACAAAAATTGTGCGGCCAGGGTTAAAAAAGCCAGTCCCTAGGACGACTGCAATTAAGTCTCTTGCCTTTTCACCTGATAACCAGCACCTGGCCGCAACAGGTAGCCGTTGTGAGATTGTCTACACCTGGGACCCCAGAACCGGCACACCGCTGGCTACGTTCCATGACCCCCAAAGAGAAACACGCAGTTCTTACCCCTCCCTCCCTCGACCCGTTGCTTTTTCGCCAGACAGTCGCCTGCTGGCGTGTACGGCTCCCGCCGGGACAACGGATGGCCCCGATGTTGTTTTGGTGTGGGATGTCGTAACCGGTGAGCGCATCGCCTGTCTTACCGAACAACCGAGCTTTGTGCGCAGCCTCTGCTTTTCACCTTGTGGACAAACTCTGGCCATCGGCAGCGATAAAGGCACAGTGCACGTATGGAATGTGAATACTTGGGAACAGCAGCGAGTCTATCAGAACTATGATGGCACCTCTCGCATGAGCGTCTGCTATTCACAGGAAGGCGTTCTTCAGACTCTGGAAAATGCTCTGGAAAGAAACACTGTCGTCGTGTGGGACGTGGAACGTCATGAAAAACGCTACACGTACGTTGAAAAGGAATGGGAGATTGATAAAGCACTTTTTTCAAGCAGTTCGCATTTTGTCGTTGCTGGGGGAAAGGAATGGGCAGTCTGGTCACCCGGAGATACCAAACCCCGCAAGTTGCCGCATTTACATGTCGGTTTTCCGAATTCCGTAGCGTTCTCACAAGATGGCAAAAAGGTGGCAGCCGGGTTTGTAAGGTATGGAAGCACGCTATTATGGGATATTGCCAACCCCATGCAACCGCCCACTTTTTTCAAAATATCCGATGACGCACGAGCCGTTTCTGTGTCCACTTCAGAGAAAATTCACTCGACAGCATTTGCGTATGATGAAAATACTGTTAAAATAACCGTTAAAATAGGGGAAGCCGACGAAAACACGACACCTATGACATTTACACTTCCCGACCCAGAGGCAGTGGTGACTGTCGCTGCACACGCCCCGCTACGACATCTCATCGCGTGCGGGGATAGCAAAGGGCATCTGTATGTATGGGATATGAGAAGTGGTGACGTGCGCTGTGTGCTCACACACACTCTCCCCTTAGAAGGGAATTGGGATGATGATCATAATCGTATCAGCCGCCTTATATTCAGCCACGACGGTAAACACCTTGTAAGTGTTCCGAGTTCTTCTGGCACGATGGCAAATCTATGGGACATCGATACGGGGAAAGAAAATCCGGAGTTCCGTGTCAACCGTGTCTATACTGTCGCGTTTTCACCTTGCGGTCATAAGATCGCTTGTGGCATGGCAACGGAAATCCGATTGTGGGATGTCAATAATTGTCGAACTCTTTTGACTCTTCCTCATGCACCTACCAATGGAAATCCGCGTGCCTTGGCGTTTTCACCTTGTGGGCAATATCTTGCTTCTGGCGCGTGGTGGAATAGGGCCGTGGAAACAGAAAAGGTGCCTATTCGCTTGTGGGAAGTTGCCACCGGCGAAAACATCGCCACCTTCTGGGGACACCCGACCGATGTCCAAGATCTCGCGTTTTCACCCGACGGCACCCTCTTAGCGAGTGGGAGTTTTGACAGCACCATCCTCCTCTGGGACCTGAAATCCGTGATGGGTTCTTAATCCAACATAGATTGGGTGGAGCCGCATGAAATTCCATGAGGCAATTGCTGCAGGTATTGGGCATATCCAAGAAAATAAAACCCGTGCCGGATTATCCATCCTCGGCATCTTCATTGGCATTGCAAGTGTCCTTTGTATGATGGCTATCGGGGATGGCGCGAAACAGATCATCGCCGATGATATTGAAAAAATCGGGGGGGCAAATCAAATCCAATTCTGGACACAGACAGCTGGCTGGAGACGCGGCCGACGATATCCAACAACGGAGCGATATACTTTGGAGGACGCTCCTGCGATTGAGGCAGAATGCCCGGAGGTTACAGGGGTCCTACCTCGGAATCGGAGAAATAATACATTTGTCTCCAGCCCCCTGGGCGGGCAATTCAGAGGTGCTGATCTGGAAGGCGTAACAGCAGACTATGCCGAACTCTTGCGGTACGAGTTGCAAGCGGGTAGATTTCTCTCCGAGAACGATATAGACAACGCCACACAGGTCTGCGTCTTGGGTGCAAACGTAGTTGAAGAGTTGTTCGGAAATGTCTCCCCCATCGGTCAAGAGATAAAACTTCGGAATCATTGGCGGCAAACACCCGTTCGGATGCGCGTTGTCGGTACCATGGCACCGAAAGGGAGGAACCTCAGTATTACCTGGGGGAGTTTAGATGATATGATATGCGTTCCGATAACAACGTATCAACAACGTATTACGGGCATCCGCTATGTTGAAAGGCTTATTATCTTTTTTCAAAAAGACGTAGACGCTTCCGATGTGGTAAAATCCGCCCGGAAGGTGATTAGTAAAAGACACCGGGGTACCCATAACTTTGTATATGATTGGATTCCCAAACGAACTGTCAAACAACTTGAACGCATTGAAAAAATGATAAAGATTGCCTTGGGTGGCATTGCGGGTTTCTCGTTGCTTGTCAGTGGCATCGGGATTATGAATATCTGCCTTGTCTCCGTCGGTGAGAAGACGCGCGAGATCGGTTTGCGAAAAGCCGTCGGCGCAAGATGCATCGATATCTTCTATCAATTTCTAACCGAATCTATATGCCTTTGTGTCTGTGGTGCCCTCCTCGGTATCGCAGGCGGTTGGGTTGCGGCACAGGGGATGGCACGCATCGCCGTGCGTATCTTGCCCATTGTGGAAGAGTGGCCCGT
>JAKZUG010000203.1:0-10161 GCA_047516705.1 Candidatus Poribacteria bacterium
AGTTACGGGTGTCACGATAATTACTTGATGGCGCGCGAGGTACCTTTTGAAACGCTCAAACTCGGGATCATGCCCTTCTTTATAACACGGCAAATCTTCGCAGGCGCAGGAAAACTTGGCATTGAAACTGAAGCAGGGCTCGCAACACCGGGGCACTATCAATTATCACAGCGTGCCGATTTCTTTCACGTTGAGGCGAGCGTTGATACGATGCACAACCGACCTATCGTCAACACGCGAGACGAACCGCATGCTGATGCATCTAAATTTCGTAGACTGCACGGTATCGCTGGTGACGCGAATATGTCTGAATACGCAACGGCACTCAAAGTTGGTACCACCGCCCTTGTTATTGCTTTGATTGAACAAGGTAGGGTGCCGGCGAGTCTGGCACTCGCCAATCCGATTGATACCATCAAGACCGTCTCGCATGACCAGACGTATCGCTGGATGGTCATGACAGATGACGGAAAAACCATGTCGGCAATTGATCATCAGCGTGAGTACCTCGCACTCGCACAGAAACATCTCGGCGAGATTGGGGCGTTTGAAATTGACTGGGTCCTCACGGAGTGGGAAGATATTCTCAACGTGCTTGAGAAAGATCCAATGTCGCTCATTGATCGACTCGATTGGGTTGCGAAGAAATGGTTACTTGAAACCTTTGCAGAAGAAGAGGGCGTCGCATGGGACGACGCATGGCTCCAGAGTTTGGATTTAGAATATCATAACATTGATATAGACGAAGGACTATACTACGGGATTCCCATGCGGCGCATCGTCACAGACGAACAGATTGAAGCAGCGCTTCATAACCCGCCTGCTGGCACACGTGCCTACTTCCGCGGGCGCGCTGTTGATCGGTTCAGTGAATCTATAAAAGCAATCCAATGGGATAGTATTACCTTTACCGTGAATGGGCGTACCCAGGAAGTCAACCTCAACGCTCTCGCGGAGGCAGAGATCGCACATCAATATAATGAGGCGCTTGACGAATCACCGACTGTCGAAACATTGATTAAAAAATTGCGTCTGTAGCAACAATCAGTAGTCGGAATTCTGCTGATTGTTGATGGATCTAAAAAAGGAGAAATAGAATGACAGCTAATATCATTGCTCAACTTGAGCGCAAGCAGAGAGATACAAAACCCATCGGACCCGGTGATGGTGATGGTGATAACGACGGACCGAAACGCGAGAAAGTCAGTCGTCCCGATACGCAAGAATTGCTCAAGCGCATGCGACGTGTTGACAAAGATCAGTCCCGGCGTTACCGCCAAAGAACGGGGGAATAATGCACGATAAGGGTGATTTCATGAATCTAATCAGCGCAGGATACCAAGAACTTGCGCTGCACGGAGCAATAAATCACAAAGGCGACTTCCTCAACCTCTTGAAACACGCAAACTATCCCTTGAAGATAGAGTTGCCACGAGAAACTACACTACACGGAACGGATGTTGAAATAGCACATAGCACCACCGTTGTTGCTGTACTTTACCGAGAGGGGATCATGATCGCAGGGGACCGGCGTGCTACCGCAGGTACCTCTGTCATCTATGATCGAGCTGAGAAAGTTTTGCAGATTGATAGGCATTCTGTACTTGCTATTTCAGGCTCACCTGCAATGGCTTATGAAATTGCCAGAATGTTGGAGCACTCGTTCCAGTACTTTCGGCGCAGCCAGCTTCAAGAGTTGAGTCTCGAAGGCAAACTTCGGATGTTGTCGCGACTCATCCGGGAAAATTTGTCGATGGCACTCCAAGGCATCGGTGGGGTTATCCCCATCTTTGTACTGTATGACTTAAATACCGACGATGACGAGAACGGCGGAAAGATTTTCTTCTATGACGCACTCGGGGCACACTTTGAGAACGTCGATTTTGCTACAACTGGCTCCGGTTCTGTTTGGATACGTGGTGTGTTACGTTATATCTCTCGATTCGGTGATACTCCCTTGCACGAAATGGACCAACGGCAAGCGGTTATCACTATCTTGCGACTCTTGGACATCGCAAGTGAGTACGATGCCGCAACGAGTGGATATAATGCTAAAGTAAAAATTTTTCCGACTCTCAAGACCTTAACACGCACTGGCGTTAATACCGTTTCTGATGATGATTTAGCGGTATGGTACGCTGAAGCACAGCCAGAGCAAGTGTAGTTTGAAACGGTGCTGTTTGTGAAAGTTTTGATCCCGTTCCTTAAATTTAAACATTTAAACGGATTATAATCCGCCGCGATTGGGTCAAGTTTTCATCAGAAACGATGATTGGCTTAGCGGTGGCACATACTTATAAATTATGCGAGATGAACCATATCGCTGGATAGAAGCGATTCAGGATCGACAAGATTACATTGAAGACCAACTCCGATTAGGGAGTCCAGTTGTAGGTATTACCTATAACGAAGGCATGATACTCTTGACTGTCAGTAAGGGACAACGTAAAATATTTGAGGTACACGACCGGATCTCACTTTCCGCAATCGGACATCCGGCTGATATTGAACGTTTACGGATGCTTGTTACCGATACTGCCAGTGTCCAAGGCTTTCAAAATGCCACTGAAGATATAAATCTACACCGGTTAACTAACTATACCTTGGCACCTGCTTTTAAGCAGGCTTTTGAGTCCATTGTCGGTGAAGCTTATATCATCAAAATGTTGCTCGCCGAACTCGGCAGCACTTCGGGGAAAAACCAATTTACCCGAATCAACTTTGATGGCATTGTCCGAACCGACACTAATTCTGCTGTTATCGGTGGAACGGAAGCGATCGAAACTCGGATGCAAAACTATCTCGCTACTGCAAAGACTGACGCAGACAGAGATTTAACCACCGCACTCCGGTTGGCGTTAGAAACTTGGGCAATCGGCAAAGAATTAAGTTCACGAGAGTCGGAAGAAAAGGAATCTGAGGAAACCCAAATAGATACCACGCAGATGTACGAAATTATTGACACTGCCCGCGAAGAAGGCGAAATTGAAGTAGGGGTCTTGGAAACAGTACAACAAGAAGCAAGCAAATTCCGACTGCTTACCTCTCAAGAGATTGAAGCTGCACTGAAATAATCATCAGTTTTCAGGATGGCTTGTGATGTAATCAAATCTTTTTGGACGTTTGTGTCCTAAATCGGGGGCAAATGTGCTTTGAAGATTGATGTCCCGGACACCTCAACTAATGGCTGATAACTGAAGACTACTAAAATGAACAAGCGCATTTTTGGAATCGAAACTGAATTTGGATGTATGACAGATACCGAGCGGATTCGCGGTACCTCTGAAGGGGTCGCCGCACGCGTTCGTGACTATGTTTTTGATGTACTCGAACTCGGACTTCGCGACATCCATTACCGAGATTGGGGAGAACCTCCCGGTAACGGCGGATTCCTGTTCAATGGTGGGCGTCTTTACATTGATATGGGGCATCTTGAATATGCAACCCCCGAATGTGCTACACTCTTTGATCTTGTCGCTTACGATAAAGCCATTGAACGCATCATCAACAACATCCTCACTGATACAGGGTTACCGACTGCCTTCTTCAAAAATAATATCGACCATTTCACGGGGGCTACCTTTGGGTGTCATGAAAACTTCCAAATCCGCCGAGAGGTCCCATTTTACCGTGTAGTTATCCCAACACTCATGCCGTTCTTCGTCACCCGACAAATTTACGCAGGTGCCGGCAGAGTCGGCGTTTATGATGAGATGATTGAGTTTGGTACCCAAGATGTATTGGAAGGGCAGCAGGAGCTGGCTGAGCAACAGCATTATCAAATCTCGCAACGCGCTGATCACATTGTCACTGAAATTTATGAGTGGATTCAGTTCAGTCGTGCTATTATCAATACAAGAGACGAACCGCTCAGCGATTATACAAAATACAGACGACTTCATCTCCTCGTCGGGGATTCTAATATGTCGGAGTACGCTACCGCACTCAAGGTCGGTACAACTTCGCTCTTGCTCTCGGCGATTGAGACGTTCTATGAGACACACGGTGAAAAACTACCGCTCCCCGGTTTTGAACTCGCTGACCCGGTATACGCAATTCGACACATCTCTCGTGATAATACTTTCAAGTGGCGGGTTGAACTTAAATCTGGAAAAACCATTTCCGCTGTCGATTTACAGCGAGAGTATCTCAACTTCGTTCAGAATTTTATCACCGAACATGACGAAGAAAGCCAGTGGGTCCTTTCTGCATGGGAGTCTATACTGGATGATCTTGATAAAGATTGGGAGCGCGTTATACCCCGTGTCGATTGGGCTGCCAAAAAATGGTTGCTCGAAACTTTCATTGCCGAAGAAAAACTGGATTGGGATGACCCTTGGATCAAAAGTCAAGATTTAGAATATCATAACATTCATACAGAAAGTGGGCTCTACTACGCACTACAAGCACACGGACAGATGGAGCGCGTTATCACTGATGAACAGATCGAGTATGCTATTGACAATGCACCACAGGATACCCGGGCAAAAGTTCGGTCTTTCCTGATGCGAACCCTTACGCAAAATCGAATGCCTTGTATCGTTGATTGGCATCAGATCTACGCTGGACATACAGAATATTTTGAGATGAAAGAACCGCTTGATACCAACATCGCGAAGGCGCAACGATGGATAAAAAGGCTACGGAAGCGACCTACGCGAAATTAATGTGTAGCCACAGCGTGGCGAGGACTTGCACATAGTTATCAGAGAATTAATTGATTATCGGTCCCAAAAGGTTTTTGATAAGTCAGACACCTCTTTAACCGACAACCGAAAACTGATAACCGCAAACCAATAACAAAATGTCACGCGAATCTGTAGCACAAGGAGAAAACCATGGCTGAAAACAGATGCATACACACGGATTGTGAAGGATTTTACCGTCGAGACTTTCTAAAAGCTGGTGCCCTTGGATTGTTCGGCTTGAGTCTCACAGACTTTTTCCGACTCAAAGCACAAGCTGCAACCGCAGAAGCGAGCGTTAGCGCGCCGAGTGCTTCTACAGGCACTGCTACATCCGTTATCCTTGTCTGGTTAGGTGGTGGACCAAGCCACCTCGACATGTGGGATCTTAAACCGGATGCCCCTGAAGAAATTCGAGGGCTTTTCAAGCCGATAGCGACCAATGTCAACGGCATCCAAATTAGTGAACATCTCCCCAGACTCGCACAACAGACCGATAAGCTTTGCATCATCCGTTCGATGACCTCTCCAGAGGCGGCGCATGAGCGTGGAACACACTATATGATGACGGGCTATCAACCCTTACCCGGTTTTGCTGTCCCGGGGTATGGTGCCGTTATTTCCAAACTCAAAGAACAGCGGAGTGCTTTGCCGCCTTATATTTCTGTCCCCGCACCTATCGCTTATGGCGGTGGCGGATTCTTAGGCGCATCGCTCGCACCTTTCTCACCTGGCGGAAATCCCGCAAGCAATAACTTCAAAGTACGCGATCTCGAACCACCTAATGGTGTCTCTTTTGAACGTGTTGAACGCCGACGCTCTTTACGCCAAGCCGTTGATGCTTCCTTCAAAAAATACGAGGCAGGCAACCCAGCTGCAGAAGCCGTTGACAGCTTCTATACCTCCGCTTATAACCTGATGAGTTCCACCGATGCCCGCGCTGCGTTTGATCTCAATGCTGAACCCGGTGAAACGCGCGACGCATATCGACGGGACACCTTCGGACAAAGTTGTCTCCTCGCAAGAAGGCTCGTCGAAGCAGGTGTTAACTTCGTCACAGTCAGCAACGGTGGATGGGATAACCACAACAACATCTTCTCATCTTTGCCGGGGAAACTCAACACTTTCGATCAGACGATGGCTACCTTAATCACAGATCTGAGCGATCGCGGATTATTGGATACCACTCTCGTCATCGCGATGGGTGAGTTCGGCAGAACGCCGGTCATCAACAGAAACGCTGGACGTGATCACCATTCCCGCGTCTTCTCGATCATGCTCGCCGGGGGCGGTGTCCAAGGTGGACAGGTCATCGGTGCTTCCGATCCGCTTGGGATGGAACCTGCTGAAACGCCGGTACGTCCGGAAGATTTATCCGCGACACTCTATCGATCTCTCGGTATTGACTATAATCAAAACCTTGAGTCACCTGATGGGGTCCGTATTGTCCTCTCACGTGGGGGTAGACCCATCCGTGGTGTACTTAGTTAGGTGCGGTTTCTAATCGCGCATTAAGCAACGGGCCGAAGGTTAGAAGGATTGGTATGGAAGAATAGCAGGATGAAGGGGTAGCACCCTAATTCTTCCATCCTTCCAATCCATGCTACCTGTTTTCCAATCTCTAACCCTATAAAAAAATGCTTCGTACCGCTTTTGTTACGCTCCGTAACATAGTAACCCTCATAGCAGCGTCCTACATCATCTTTGCAACACCACTCGGTTTTGCAGACCAACTGCTGTCGCCGATCTGGTCACTTGAATTTAGTCCTGATGGGAAAACGCTTGCTGTTGGGAAATATCAGTGGGTTGAACTCTGGGATCTGGAGACACAAAGTATTATTCATACCTATGAACCTCACGCTGGTGAGGTCCGGAGTCTCAAGTTCGCAGCTACGAGTAATCAGGAAACGTCGTCATTGCGGCTCTATGCAGGTGGTGGCATTCCCGCCCAAAATGGCGAAATACGAATTTGGGATGTCGCATCCGAAGAACTAATAAATAGTTTTGAGATTCACGGCGATACCATTGAATCTATTGCCCTCAGCCCAAGTAACACAACACTGCTCACTGCCAGCATGGATGAATTCAGTGCTGTCATTGATGTAACACTGCTTGAGAATACCGAAGATCCAATAGACAAGCAAGTAAGGTGGCTTACCCAACACGTCGGGAGAGTCCTTTGCACCTTGTACCACCCGCAAGGAACTTACTTTGTCACCGGTAGTGAAGATAAAACCATAAAAGTGTGGAACCCTAACACTTTCAACGTCATGGTGAACTTTGATGCGAACGATGACGCTGTTTATAGTCTTGCCTATTCAGTTGATGAGGGTGTGATAGTCTCCGGCTCTGCCGATAATACCGTCCGGACATGGCGCGTTACACCAGCAGGAGACGGCGAGGAAATTGCTGTCGGACGAGATTCACTGGAGATGACAGGGGCTCGCGTTCGTGAATATAACGGGCATCAAGGTGCTGTTTATAGTGTTGATGCTGCACTCGTATTACCAAGACGCGCAAACAATCAGGCGGCAATGATTGCCTCCGGTAGTGCAGACACTTCCGTGATTATATGGAATCTCCGGTCCGGAAATCGCTATAGTACTTTCGATGAATCGACCGATGCTGTTTACGCAGTGAAGTTCAGTCCGAATGGCGAGTTCGTTGCAGCAGGTGGTCGGGATGGCAAAGTACGGCTCTGGAATCTCCGCAAACAGACCTTAACCCACGAGTTCTAATATGGCTGTTGGCTTTCAGCGGTCAGCACTCAGGAGAATAGTCGTCAGTTATCGGTTGTCAGTCGTTGGTTAAGAGATGGTTTGAATAAGTCAAATACTTCTTTAACTGATAACCGCTGATTGATCACCATTCCCGCTGATAGCCACTTTTGGAGGGCCTTTCACGATGCTTACCAATACTATATCCTTTTTAACTAAGCAATATAGCCTTGCAAGCATGATCCGAACGCTTTTCACACTGTTCTTTATTTCTATTACGCTTCCCGCGCTCGCACAAGGCACCCCGCGACTCAATTCTCTTTTTCCGGCAGGAGGACAACCTGGAACGATTGTTGAGGTTGCCATCCAAGGTTCTGATTTAGACGGAGCACACCGAGTCATTGTTGAAGGTGAATCCGGAATTACCGCGCAACTTCACCCTGCTGGCGGTGCAGTTGATGATACCCATAAACCTGTCTTTGAGGCAAATTGTGGACAGTGCCACGAACTCCGCTCTCCGAGTAACCGATCCATGACACCAGCACAGTGGAAAGCTACTGTGCAACGGATGATTACTGAGAAGGGAGCAGAGATCAGCACGGAAGCACAGACACAAATCGTCGCCTATCTTTCATTAGCTGCAAGAGCCAGTGCTGGGTTAACCGCCGAATTATCTATCGCACCAGATGCACCCATCGGGCTTCGAGAAATTCGGATTGTCGGTAAGCACGGTACCTCCACCGCATGGCCCTTTGAGGTGAGCCACACCCGCGATGTCATTGAGACCGAGTCGAATAACGACCCAGGATCTGCCACTACTATTGAACTACCAAGCCTTATCAATGGGGTTGTGAATCCCGGTGGCGACGAAGATTATTATATTTTTGAAGGGACCAAAGGACAACGATGCGTTTTTAGTGTCAAGGCGTACCGCCTTAACAACATCAGCCAGCAATTCTTCAATCCAACGATCTCTGTTTTTGATGCCAAGGGAGTTGAACTTGCGCGCAGTAACGGGTTCTACAGTCTTGATCCACTCATTGATATAACGCTGCCTGACGACGGTCCTTATCTCCTACGCATTCGAGATCTATTGCATCGTGGCAATCCAGATTCCGTTTACCGACTAACAGGGGGTGTTCTCCCTTACAATACCTATCTTTTCCCTGCTGGTGGAACGGTGCCTGATGGAAGAACGAACCGTACGCACCCAACAGAAGAGACAGGTACTCTGTTATATGGACCTCCGTCCCCTCTGAAAACCAACATTATTCAGTGTGTTATTGGTGGTGAAAATCTACCGGAAACGGAATGGCAGATCAAGTTGACAGCGGATGATCAACTCGGTATCAAGCAGATTCGTACACCGTATGGCATCTTCCCGTTCGTCATCAACGTGCACCCTGAAGATATTGAAAAAGATGTTGAATGTCAGTCCACTTCTGACGAACCCACTACACAGGATATCGCGACGCAATTCACCGAATCCGAAATCCTTTTTGAAACAAAGTGTAGCACGTGCCATGAACTTCGTTCACCGAGCAACCGCGCACTCTCGGCTGAAGAATGGACAAGCACCATTACACGCATGGCGAATAAAGAGAATGCAGACATTACACCCACTGAACGCGATCGTATCATCGCTTTCGTCGCCCAAGAAGCACAACGTTTAGGTGAGCTCATCGCACGCCAGTTGGAACATGCACAACACCTCACAACCCCTGGCGCAATCAGTGGACGTATCTCAGAACCCGGTGAGACAGATTACTACCGCTTTACTATTTCAGAAGGCACAAGCCTCGGTCCATGGTGGGTAATTTCCCCGTTTGATAACGTTGATGAAAACGGGTTTGATACCGTCTATCCGCCTGAAACTGAGATTGATTTCGATAAGGAGTACATCGGAAAAGAGGGTCGAAAAATTGGGTGGTATAAAACCAATAGCAGGGGTGAGAACGTCTTCTCGAATGTCCCCGAAGACGATGTTACTGGCTACGCCTTGACCTACCTTGAATCTGACCGTGATCAGAATTATCTCTTGTCCCTCGGTTCTGACGATACCATCAAGATATGGGTGAACGACAAGCTTGTTTTCAGTAAATACATTCACCGTCCACTTCGGCGTGCTGACGATGTCATTCAGCTGCCTGTCTCTAAAGGCAGAAACAAGATTCTTGTGAAGGTTACGAATGGCTATGGACCGTGGGGGTTTTTCGCAGACATAGGTGGGTATTCGCTCACTGTCTCCGCAGAACGCCTGAGTTCGCCGTTGAGCCCATCTCTCACCTTACTCGATGCAAGTGGGCAGGTGTTAGCAAATAATGCTGGCATTGGCGGCAGACGCAACGCCATTATTGATTACAGTTTCAATCAACCCGGTGAGTATGCTGTTCGGGTTGAGGATATTGCTGGAAACGGCGGCGCGGGATACGTTTACCACTTAGATGTCCGTCCAACAAAACCTGATTTTGCCATCTCCGTAACACCTGATAATCCCAATATCGGACGTGGGGGGACTGTCTTGTTGGATGTGACGCTGCAACGCCGCGTTGGATTTACAGAACCGATATTGCTCTCCGTTGAAAACTTGCCACCTGGTGTCACTGCCAGCGAGAGCGCAATTCTTTCAGGGACTGGCGTAACGCAGGGATACATTACACTCACCGCCGCACCGGATGCTGAACTTGAACCTCGTGTTGTTCAGGTTGTCGGTTCCGTCACCACTGCTGCCGGTAATGAATATCGTCGCGCCGCAACGC
>JAKZUG010000204.1:0-6156 GCA_047516705.1 Candidatus Poribacteria bacterium
CTTCAACTAATTCTCTTAGTTCCCTTAACTCCCAATGTTGCGGAAGCATCCACCTACCTACCTGCTTTAATTTTGTGTGCTTCTCATCAGAGGTCTTTAATATCTTATCTACGTTCACAATTGACTGATTGCTTTCAGACAAAGCCGTTTGATAATCATCTATAATCTTATTCCACTGAAAAATTTCCCGTTTAACCTTCTTATAGATGTACTTGGATGGGCGCAAATTGTAATCAAATGCTGTGATCTCATCTAAGGTTACAACTTTACTGAAGAAATCCACATTTTTCCACAATGTGTAGGCATCTAATATTTTATCAATCCCTTCATTAGACAGAAAATTTTTCGGTTTTCCTTCCTTCACTTCTTCACTGGCATTTATCAAGAGTATCTCATTTTTAAATCCTTTATTCTTATTAATAAGCAGAACAATACCTGGGGCATCTGTATTGTAAAACAAATCTTCAGGTAACAAAATAACCGCTTCGATCAGATCCTCCTCAAGAAATTTTTTCCGAATAACTTTCTCTTTATCAGATGGTTTACCTCCTGAACCACGGGTCACCGCCGCAGTCCCTAACACAATCGCAGCACGCCCATTTTCTTTCAGAGACGCAAGTATATGTTGCACCCATGCCCAATCCGCAGAGGAATTCGGTGCAATTCCGTAAGTAAATCGGTTCCAATTATCATTTTCATAAAAAGCACTGTCATATCTTTCTTGATTCCACATCGGATTTGCCACCACATAGTCAAAACGTTGCAGCGATGAATTATTTTCAACGAAACGCGGATTGCGAAAGGTGTCGCCGATCTGGATATCTGCACCGATGAAATCGTGTAAAAAGGCGTTCATCTTTGCCATAGCGTAGGTTGTCGGGGTCAGTTCCTGTCCATAGATTTGCGGTGCTTGGCTTTTTTCGTCTGGATGTGCCTGTTCAAACAGCAGGCGAGGCTTGATAAGCAACCCGCCTGAACCACATGCAGGATCATAAATAGTGGTGTAGGGTTCTGGATTGAGGAGGTGTGCCATTAACCACCCGACCTCTTTCGGTGTGTAGAACTCGCCCGCGCTCTGACCCTGACCTTCGGCAAATTTCCGCAACAGATACTCGTAGGCACGCCCAAGGATGTCCGGCTCCGCATCTTCAAGTCCAAGCCGATGTTGATTTATGACCTCAATCAGTTTTTCGAGGCGTTCGTCGTCAATAATTCGTTGTCCGCTCTGACGTTCGTTAAAATCCTCTACATCAAGGACACCTTGTAACCGTGGGTTACGACGGGCAACATCACGCATTGCATCGGTAACAAACTGTCCCAAATTACCATTGGCGGGGTGATTGCGAAGTGCCTCCCAACTATACTTCTGTGGAATATAAAAACGGACAATCGAGTCGTCGCGATCCCTTTTAAGGGCATCTGCATGGTCTGCTTCAGTAATCTCTCTCGCTATCGCTTCATCACCGAATTTCTCAATGTGTCCTGCAAATTCGTCATCAAACACATCGGAGAGTCGTTTGTAGAAGATTAGGGGTAGGATGAAGTCCTTGAATTTGGGGGCATCGGTCGCCCCACGGATAACACAAGCGGCATGCCATAGCCATGTTTCGAGGGTGGAGATATTCAAGTGTTCATCGTTTTCAGATGGGAAGGGAAGTGTGGTTTGGGTTGTATCTGCTACGGTTTTCTTTTTGGGCAATGGTTAGTTTCCTTATTGATTCAATAACGACATCATTTTTGTAAATTTTGCAACTGTGTCTGCCGAAACAAATGTTTTACAGGTTCCTTAGTCACTATCATGAATTTGAAATTCTCCGGTCTTATGCCAATCTGTGCCATCAAGGTTGACTGGGCAGCCTGCAGTTTGCAGTCTCATTGCCAGATCTTGTCTCTTCTCAGTCGAATTGTCAAGCCTAATTGTATGTCGACCAGCGATATCACTAAAAGGTCTGAGACGACCTATCTCAACCAGCACTGTTCTATTAGGATCTCGCCCAAGAGCCATCCCCGCTTCAAAAATCACGTTAGCTCGTGCTTGCGGTGTTAAATCCTTTTCATGAGGTGGGTCGTTCTCAGATTGAAATTCATATCGTAATTTTGCCTCATCATCCGGAGTCATGAGAACAACAATAGCTTGAGCGCGATTGAAACCCACGTCGAGAATTTCATCTATATGAGGTGAACCGCTTCCAGTCCACTTGACAGCTTCGTTCCATTCAATGGGCTCAAGGCCAATTGAGCGGAGAAAAGTAAACATTGATCGTCGAAGCACTTCGTTTCTACCGTGAACGACAAATACCCTTCGCGAATCTTTTTCCATTATTTCCATCTTTTTCTTTTCCGATATCGCTACCGCCTCACTTAACAGTTGGAGGATCCTTGGTCCGATTTGCTCAATAGAAGCCCTACCTTTGTTCGCAGAAATTCTTACTAGTTGAGTTGTGCCGTTGCCTATTGGACCAAGGTATTCGTGGGGATTTGAGAGGGCAAGACGTGATATTTCTGAGGCACCCCCCTTTCCATCCCTATGTCTGGCGGCAATTGGGATATCTATTGGAATAACGGGTTTTCCACTTTTGATGTAGAGTTGGCTGGAATGCTCGACTCCTTCTCCGCCTCCTACAATGATGAGCCCAGCACCATATTCCACTTCCAGATCGCGCCGATAAGCACCCGCATTCCAACCGGGCGGAAGGTATTCCAAATGTATTGCTTGCTTTTCAAGGAGTTGATTCCACAAACCCAGACGCCTATCTGGAATCTGAGATTCCGCCTTTTCGGACGAGACAATTATAGCTAGCGGTTCTCCAGTGAGTAGATTATTTGAGTCCTGAGAATTGATATAATCGTTAATAGTTTCAAGCACATTCCAGTCGTAATACAATGCCGTGTTCCATGAGGGTTTATCAGCATCTACCATATCCTCAGCTCCGATTCCGACAATTAATTTGGCACAATTCCTCAGCAATCCACTAGTTAGATATCGAATTAATTCGTGCGAATACTTGAGAATTTTTGGGTCTGTGGTCTCATGGGCACTTCCGGCAATCTGAATATATTTCCCCGCGAGGCTCTGTTTCAGGTTATCAGATTCGTGATTCATATAATCTTTTTCTCCGTCATATACGCAGTGTGCTCTCATTTTTTCAATATATCTTTCCATTTGTCCAAAGATGGCGATTCCATTGCCTTCTTGA
Organism: Candidatus Poribacteria bacterium; assembly: GCA_047516705.1. Lineage (GTDB taxonomy): Bacteria > Poribacteria > WGA-4E > WGA-4E > WGA-3G > WGA-3G. The sequence continues at coordinate 3,198 of JAKZUG010000204.1, forward strand.
TTTTATCTTCTATTTGGGAAAAATTCCTTGCCATACGCTCTCTTTTGCTGCTTGATAAATCGCCATCAATATATTGTGTTTGTCCACTCGGATCGATGGTCGGCTTTATGCACAACGACTTCGCTTTATTAAAGAAATGTTGAAGCATTTTCTGATGGGTCTTGGGTCCAGTGTAATGTTTGAAAGCATTCAGTACCATGTTCGATACATGATAAGAGGAGACTTCGACATTATTCGCATCACAAATTGATTTTACCAATTTGATAGTAGGCACAACCTGTCCGGAGTGGTTTTGATTTACCGATGTGAGATCTTGTGCAAACCGCTTCGGGTAAGTTAAAATCCATCCTTTTCCATTTGGATCGGGAATCCGATAGCCATCTCGATAACGAAATGCCGGCAGAACCTGTATTTTCAATCCATCAGAAAACTCTACAGTAACAGCCATTACCCCCGAAGATATTGTGGTGTTTGGCAAACGCTCTCGTATTGCGTTGGTGAAATCCTTAATAACTTGCTTTGATGATTTATCCGTTGTAAAATTTCCCAAATCAGCTAGCATATCAATGTCGCTGAGATCTTTAACATCGGTATGCGTTGAGTGGGAACCGCCAAATCGGACATTTTCGACTTCACACTCGCTTTCTAATTTATCGACAATTGTTTCTTTGTGTCGGTTAATTGCGTCATAGTCATGGGCATTGATTTCCTTTAATTTCTCCTGAAGAAAATCCGAGACCGCCGTCAACATAAACTTCCCATCCGTTTTGTCTGACGATGGTTCAATAATTTCTAGTGGTGAACTATCCTGTGGGGAGCTGGTTCTCGGAACTCTATATCCACTACCACCCATTAGTCTACCTCCTATGTATTTAAACCTTTTGCTTGATGCACTGGTGTTAGTCAAATTCGCTGTAAAGATCGACTGCTTTTCGACCCACTTGGGAATCTTTTGCCTTAGTCCTTTCCTCAATGATCCGAGGATTGATTTCAATCCTATTGCATTGTCTACATGATATAACATCTTCTGTCAAAAGTCAAATGTTCTACTACTCCCTACTTCTTGGTCGGGCAGACAAAGGCACAAACTGCTCCTCAAGTTAAAGTGCGAAGCCTCCCTCACTAAACATGCTGAGTACCTTAGAGATGTCCGATATTTCCTTCTCAAATCCTTCTATATCATTTGTATAAATTGCATAGATTAGATTACTACGCAATTGTTCCATACTCCGAACGTTATGAAGTATCATTGACAATTCCATATTAGTTGCCAACAACTGCTCAATAGAGACCACATACTCAGTTTCCCGCCGATAGAGGGTCTCTCCATTCAGAAACAAATGGCGTAACCATGTTAAACCGTCAAATATGTCCGCACCAGCAAGAGCAAACCTAACCATCGTCTTGAAATCGAAACATCCAAAAACATGAATAGGTATATAATGTTTCGTTTTAAGAGTTGATAAAGCTGATCGTAGGCGATTGATGAAGTAAACACCGTGAGCCCAAGTTGGGGCAATTTCCTTTTCAGTCAGACCTAGAATCTGGAACTCATTTGTATACGGACCCAATGTTTTGACAAAAGCGTCTGGATCTGTATTACTCGGAATGTGAATCAAAAGATCTCTGGCATAAGTCCCTTTCACTCTAGTGTATAAATCTAAAGCTCTCTCAATTTGTTGTTGTACGCACTTTGATTCGTAAGGTGTATCGTAACTTACCAATACATCAAATCCATTCCACGGGATCCGAGTTGCTGTCCGGATATAAGTATTCTCATCCCATTTTTTCAAACTTTCCGAGTGCTGGCACGTTGGACAAACCATTGTTTCATACCCACCACTGTCCCAAATGCGAATTCTCGTGTCTTCTGGTAAAATCAATCCAGATGGAAAATTATATTCATAATCATACAGTGACAAGAGATACGATGGAACATGAGGAAGTGAATGTTCAAGTCGCTCAATTAAATCTGGGAAACCTCTGCTTGAATATGAATAGACAAACAATGGTAAGTTCTCACCATTGAAACTTCGCTGTTCTACATCAGATTGAAGTATGTTCATAAGAAATGACTTCCCTTCGATCCTGGCAGGCAATGCAATACCCGCACGGGGGAACAACACCTCGCAAACAACTGTATGTCAAATGGATAGGTACATCCATTTTTTCACAGTAAGCTGCAATATCTACTTTTGTCAGTTCACCAAAGGGAAAATCCATTGCTAAACAATCGTTTGACACTGTGCGCACAAGGGTGTCAATTTCTGTTTGGAATTCAATCGAAGAATCTCGATAATTAGTTCCTTTGTGTATCCCCATAGCAATTAGACCATGAGCAGAAGGAAAGGAACAAACACCAATGGAAGCAAGAAGAAGGTTTCTTCCTCGGAATTCACTACCTGATTTCGCCAAGAACCACTGTAACCCTTGCAGATTTATAATTTTAAGTGGCACACCAAAATGCGCGGTTACAGCTTTGACTGCTTTTAACTCAGGAATCATGGCAATCTGTCCATAATCTACCCACATCGCGGATGGTGAGTAGCCATTTGAAATATAATAGGACAGACAGGCAGTTGAATCTATACCTCCTGAAGATAATACTAATACATCTCTCATAGAGGTGCCTAATCTATAAAACTCAGACCTTATATGTAGTTCCGGCTCAAATTAAGTGGTTCATCATTGAAGTTAGAGTTTTGCTTAAGTTTAGTAGTTATATATTAGCACATCTGAGAAGGAAAATCAAGTGATAGGCTGCTTATACAGATGTTGCTTCTATAGAACTGAAGCAGTATTTTGATGTGTGAGGTGTTCGTGAATGATCCAGCGCGGTTGGAAGCTGAATCTACCAGAAGTTTTGAAAAGGCGAGGTTGGAAACCTCGCCAGCAATGCAACTACTTCTATCGCTATTGTGTCAATCCTGAACGTTTGAGGTCTGCCCAGCGTGTTGCC